>CAYGZI010000493.1:0-4917 GCA_964354245.1 uncultured Planctomycetaceae bacterium | reverse complement strand
CCCGGGCCACCAGCTCCTTGCCCGTGCCGCTCTCGCCGGTGATGAGCACCGTCTCCCCGTTGGGAGCCACCTGCTCGATCCTCGCGTGGAGGGCCTGCATGGGCGGGCTGGAGCCGATCATGACGGGCGGCTCGGGGGCCGGAGCAACGGTTTGTCCGGCCGGACCGCTTGCCGGGGATGCTTTGTCCTGGACGAGGCGTCCGTGGCGGATGGCCTGGGCAACGAGCTGTTCGAGCTTGTCCAGCTCGAATGGTTTTTCGATGTAGTCGAAGGCCCCGTGACGCATGGCTTCGACGGCGGTGGCCACGGAGGCATGGGCGGTGACCATCACGACCTGGGCGCCGTAGCGGCGCTGCTCCAGTTGGATGATGAACTCCACGCCGTTCATCCCGGGCATCTTCAGATCGGTAAGGATGCAGTCGAACGTCTCGTGCGGGACGCGCTGAAGGGCCTCGGCGGCGCTGGAGCAGCAGTCCACGCGGTGGCCGGTCCGGCGGAGGATGTCGGCCATGGACTGTCGGGCCTGCGCATGGTCGTCCACGACGAGCACGCGGCCGGG
The DNA here is from genome assembly GCA_964354245.1 of uncultured Planctomycetaceae bacterium. GTDB lineage: Bacteria > Planctomycetota > Planctomycetia > Pirellulales > Thermoguttaceae > CAYGZI01. The sequence continues at coordinate 4,358 of CAYGZI010000493.1, read as the reverse complement.
GTCGCAGGCGGCGTCGCGACGGTTGGGAGCGGTCATGCGGCGGCCTCCTCGGGCAGACGTGAATGTGCGTTTTTCTCTGGCAGACAGGAATGTCTGCCCTCCTGTGGGCGGCGGGGGATGGTCAAAGTGAACACGGCGCCTCCGGAAGGAGCATTGGCGGCGGAGACCTGCCCGCCGTGGGCTTCGGCGATGCGGTAGACGATCGCCAGCCCCAGGCCGGTCCCGCCCGGCTTGGTCGTGTAGAACGGCTCGAAGGCCCGGCGGCGCGTTTCTTCGGAGAGACCCGGGCCGGTATCCAGCAGTTGCAGGTCCACGCCCCGGCTGCTTCGGATGGCGCGGACGGTCAGGGTGCCGCCGCGGGGCATGGCGTCTACGGCGTTCAGGGCCAAATTCAGCAGGGCGCGGCGGAGCATGTCGCGGTCGGCAGTGGCGTGCTCCTCGGCCGAGAGCTCGCTTATGGGCTGGATTCCTTGGGCGGCCAGTTGCGGGGCCAGCGAGTCCAACACCTCCGCCACGAGCTTCCCGAGCGAAAAGGTCCGCCAGAGCGGATCGCGGTCCGAGGTGAACTGGAGCAGTCCGTTGACCATGCCGTCCAGGGCGGAGAACCCGGCCTCGATCCTCTCCAGAACGTCCCGGCACTCCGCGTCCCCGGCGATCCGCCGCCGCAAGAGGCTCAGGTACAAGGTGACGGGCACCAGGTTGTTGCGGACCTCGTGGGCCACGTGGGCCGCCATCTGGCCCAGGTCGGCCAAGCGGTTCTTGCGGGCCAGCTCGCGGTTCTTGATCTCCAGCTCGTCGGTGAGGCGGCGGACCTCGGCGCGGAGCGTCTGGTGGGTCTGCTGGAGGCGCACGGTGGCGTCGTGCCAGGCGGCCAGCACGGTCTGGAGGTCGCTGGCGGGAGTAAGCTTCATGGCGTCAGTGAGCACGGGGTCGGGCATCTCATCCCTCGGACATCACGTCCAGTTGGCTCGTGGCAAAGTGCGGCCGGGCGAGATACGACGCTCGCGCCTCACCGGCCGAGCGCGTTTCCTGAAGTCGTGCGGCCGTTTCGTCGCGGCGCCGGATCATCTCGGTTTCGCTCTGTTTCTCCCGGGAGATGATTTGCCCCAAGAGGGCTTCGCAGGCGGAGACGTCGGCGCCGCACTGCCGGCGCCGCTCGGCCGACCGCCAGCGGCGCTGGTCGGGGTCTTGGCCGCGGAAGGGGTCCAGCTCCCGCTCGATCCGCTGCAACTGCAGCAGGACCTGCTGCTTGGCGGCCAAAACGTCGAGCAGGTCGGTCATGCTCCCGCGGCGGACCAGTTCGAGCTGCCTCTGGCCCATGGCCGAAAGGTGCTCCAGGCAACGGTGCTTCTGTTGGACCAGATCGCCGAGCAAGTCTGTTTCGAAGGCTGTCATTTTCTCGCCGCCCTAATCCCCAATCCCTAATCCCTAATCCCTACCCCCTGCTCCCTTCAGCAACTCCTCCCATTCCTGACGGCTCCGATTGGTCGTGTCCTGAAACGCCACCTGCGGACCGATCCGAACCAGAGCCCTCTCGGCTTGGCGCAGGGCCTCGCGGGCTTCGGCGGCGCGGTCGAGCCGGCGGTAAGCCTGGGCGATCACGACGTAAGCCTCCATCGCCTCGGGCGCGGGGGGGACGGACGCGGTGACGAGCGTGTACGCCTTGATGGCCGCTTCGTACTGCCCCAGATCGAAGAGCAGACTGCCGGCGGCAAAGCAGCAGTTGCGCAACAGCGCCTTTTCGAGCGGCCCCAGCTCGCCGCTCTCTTGGGCCCGGACGAGGAACTCCTGGGTTTGGCGGTATCCTTCCAGGGCAGCCTGCACTGAGCCTTGAATACGCCTGGATCGGGCGATCCGCGAGGTTTCAATCGCATCCTGGGGGAGCCGGGCCGACTCCGCGGCGGCGATTTGGCGGTGCGCGTCGGCGATCAGATAGCGGGCGTGAAGGGCCTGGCGCGCGTCGGGATAGCGCTTGACGGCCTCGTCCAGCCGGCGCACGGCCTCGTCGTAGCGCCCGGTCCGGTAGAGCAACTGCCCCAGCGCGAAGAGCGAGTCTCGCCACTCCTTGCTGGCCGGCGTGAGGAGGTCGCCTTCGAGGTTCTCGTTCAGCAGGCGCTCGGCCCGCGTCAAGTTTCCCTTCTCCGTGCACCCGTAGCTGGCCAGCAGTCGGGCCCGGAACGAAGCGGCGTCCCGCGGATAGAGCTCGATGCACTTGTCGAGGGCCGTCAGGGCGTCGTCGATCCGGTCCAGGGCCAGCAGGGCTTCGCCCAGGCTCGTCCATGCCTGGGGGTTGCGCCGCCGCACTTCCTGCTTGAGGTACTCCCGGAACAGCTTGACGGCGGCCGGGTAATCGCGGCCCTCCAGGTACGCGTTGGCGCTTTCCCAGAGATCGTCGGTGTAGGACCGGGCGGCGACGTGCAAATGGGCCGACCGCTCGTACGCCGAGCCCGTCCTCCGCAGAAACATCCTTGCCCGCTCTTCCATTGGCGCCGCCTTCGCCGCGGGAAGCTGCTCGCTCTGGGCCAAGAGGTCGCGCGCCCAGGCCCGGTACGTGTCTCCGGCGACCTGAAGCGTCCGGTCCCGGGGAAACGTCGGGGCAAGGACCTGGACCAGGGTAGTGCATGCCCGGTAGTTGCGCGCGTCGAGGTATTGCCGGTATGCCTCCAGCACTCGGCGACGCAACAACTCCAGCGGAACGTAGGGGCTGCTGTAGCTCTCCGGATCCGGGACCGACCGGAGCGCCCGGACATACGCGGCCAGCGCCTCGTCGTCCTGCCCGAGCTGACGGTGCAGCTCCGCTTCGTGCAGGTTCGCCGCGAGGGCCTCGGGAGAATCGGAGTCGGCGGCCCGCGTCCGGGCTAACTGGCGGAGCGCTCCTTGCCGGTCGCCGGTCTCCAGCAAGCAGACGCCGGTCAGATACGCCGCCTTGCGCCCGGCGGGGGTGCCGGCGGGCTGGCGGTCCTGGAGCCGTCGGAGAAGCTCGATCGCCGCCTCGCACTTCTTCCGGACTTTGACCTGGCGATCCGGCGCGGCGAGGTCTTTCCCGATCGCCTGCGCCTCCTGCAGGGCAGTCTCCACGCGCAAGATGATCGCCTCGGGGTCCTGCTGGAAGTCCGCGGGGAGTTGATCCAGCATCTTGGCGCACTCGGCCGGCTTCTCCATGCGAAGCAGGATGTCGGCCCGCTGGACAGTGCCTCGCGAGCGCTGCAAGGCGGTCAGTTGGCGGTCGGCCAGGTACTTGTCGCTGTACTCCAGGGCCTTGGGGAACTTGGGGAGAGGCGACTGAAGGCAGGCGGCAGTCAAGAGCCGGTAGATCTCGCGGGTGCGGCGGGTATCGAACTTGAGGGCCTCTTCCAGCGCGCGTTGGCTTTGAGCGGCCTGACCGCCCAGCAGGAGGGTCTTGCCCAAGAGAAACAGGGCGTCGGCCATGCGATCCTGCGGGAGTCCCCGGGTGCAGGCCTCCCGGAGATGCCGTGCGGCCTCCAGGTAGAGGCTTCTCCTCTCGGGGCCGGGGGCGTTGGCAGCCTCATCCGCGGCTACCACGCCGAGAATGTACTCCGCGCCGCCCGCCGGCTCGGACGCAGGCGTGCGCCGGGAGGAAAGCGTCTGGGCAAGCTGCTTGGCTTGCGTGTACTGGCCCGAGTCCAGCGCTTCCCACGCCATGTCCAGTGTGATCGTTTGCGGAGTGCTGGACTCGGGCGCGGAAAGGGCAAGCCACAGCGTCAGGACGCCGCCCAACAGGGCCACGCCCGTGGCGGTGGCCATCGCCGTCCGGAAGCGGCTCGCCGCAACCCAAGCCAGGACCCGGCCCACCAGCCGGGCCAGGCGTCCTTGCGGCTTTGCACCGGACGATTCGGCGGTCGCTTCCTCAGGGACTCTGGGCGGTACGTCGCTCATTAGGCAATCCGCCTGCTGCGCAGGCCGTTTCCATGAGACGAGTTTCAGACTCGTCCTACAGGGCGATGCCCATGGACAAGGACGGCCCGCCACTGGGCAAGACAAGACCGAGGAAAAGGTGGCGGTTTGTACCCGAAGCGGCCAACGGGTGTCAATCCGGGTTTGAACGGAGACGGGCCAATGACCACCCGACGGAAGGTGTCCCGACAGGTAGCCGACCCCTGCAGATGACGGGGGCGTGCCGCCGCTACTGTGCCATTTCGCTCGGGCTGTCGGCCTCGAGCGGAGTCTCTCGGGGGGCCGTGACCTGCTCGATGATCCAGCGGTTCATGTCGCCGAGTATCCCCTCGGTCACTTGGTGCCCACAGGGATACTCCCGCAGAGTGACCGACATCCCCGCTGTATGGAACAGACGGAGGTCCCCGCAGACCCGGTCGGAAGGATACTCCTGGCTGTGGCGT
>CAYGZI010000492.1:0-4927 GCA_964354245.1 uncultured Planctomycetaceae bacterium | reverse complement strand
TTGTGCGAAGCACCCTTCGGGCCGTTCCGGCAAATTGGACCTGTCCCCTTTTCCGCGGTCCCGCGGCTCCTGGTGAGCACCAGTTACGGCGGCGGGACGGTCGCGCGGGAGAATGTGGTCCGCAGCGCGGACTTCATCCTCATGCACGGCAACGGCGTGGGCGACCCCAAGCGGATCGCCGAGATGGTCCGGCGGTGCCGCCGCGTGCCGGGCTACAGCCCCAAACCGATCCTCTTCAACGAGGACGACCACTTCGATTTCGATAAGCCTATGAACAACATGGTCGCCGCGGTGAGCGAGTATGCCGGTTGGGGCTACTTCGACCCCGGCAAGAGCAACTACGCCGACGGCTACCAGTGCCCGCCGGTCCAGTGGCGGATCAACACGCCGCGCAAGCAGGGCTTCTTTGGACTGCTCCGGGAAATGACCGGCCCGTGACCGCCCGTGGGTTGGGGCTGTCGAGATACCAGGACAGAATGGTATAATAGGCAGTGTGAAAGTAGGCGGTAGGTTATGCTTCAGCATATCGCTTCAAGCCTTCGGCCGTTATGCTGAAGCATAACCTACGCGTCTTCGGAAGTCTGTTTGGCCCGGAACCCCGTGCGAGGACAGGCCCATGGCCACCATCGTTGCAAGTGTCCCGAGTCCCACCTTCGCCGAATGGACGCTCGCCGACATGCTGGAGCACCTGGGCGGGATCCCGCCTAGCCGCATCCGCATGTATCCCTTCCCGGGAACCGCCACGGACAAAGATGTCCTCGAAGCGGAGCGGCGCTTCGGGCGGATCTGTGAGCTGGTGGATGGGGTTCTGGTGGAGAAGACCATGGGATACCTCGAATCGATGGTGGCGTCAACCATCAACCGTCTGGTCGGGAACTTCGTACACGAGCACGACCTGGGAATCGTCCTCGGGGAGGCGGGCACGCTGAAGATCCTGCCCGACCAGGTTCGCATCCCCGACGCGAGTTTCCTCTCCTGGGACCGGTTTCCCAACCGCCAGCTTCCCCCCGAGCCCATCCCCGCCCTCGCGCCCGATCTGGCCGTGGAAGTGCTCTCGGAAGGCAACACGGAGCGGGAAATGGAGCGGAAGCTGCGGGACTACTTTGCCGCGGGCGTCCGGCTTGTGTGGTACATCGATCCCAAGACCCGCTCGGCTCGAGTCTACACGTCACCCGACAACTGCGCGCTTGTGGATGAAAACGGCGTGCTGCCCGGCGGCGACGCGTTGCCCGGTTTCGGGCTGCCGATGAAGGAACTCTTCGCTCACGTCGAAGGCCGCCGACCTGCTTAGCGGAAGAGCGACAGTAGACAGTAGGTTATGCTTCAGCATAACGCGGCTAAGCCGCAACCAAGCTCGAAGCACGAAATCCGAAACAAATCCAAAGCTCCAAATGCGAATGTACAAGACGGTTGGCTGGGCGTTTTGAATTTCCGTTTTCGATCATTGGGATTCGTTTCGGATTTCGGGTTTCGGATTTGTTTCGGGAGTGGCAAAAAATGCCGTGTTAATAATACAACCTACGATCCGTTACGGCGGACGAGTATGGACGCCACTGGCGATCTGATGGCCCAAGCCGCCGATTGGCTCCGCCGGGCGCGCGGGGTGGTGGTTTTCACAGGCGCCGGGGCGTCGGCCGAGAGCGGCGTGCCCACCTTCCGCGACGATGCGGGCTTCTGGCAAGAGTTCCCGCCCGAGCAGTTCGCCAATTGGCAGGCGATCCTGGCGACGGCCTTCGTCCGCCCGCGGCGTCTGGCCGAGTTCGTTTACGCGGTGCTCGGGCCGATTGCCGCCGCCGAGCCGAACGCGGGCCATCGGGCGATCGCCGCGATGGAGAAGCACACTCGCGTCACCGTGGTGACCCAGAATATCGACGGCCTGCACCAGGAGGCCGGAAGCACCCGCGTGCTGGAGGTCCACGGCAGCCTGCTGGAGATAGTCAACCGCCGTGGGCGCCTCTTGCGCGTGCTCTCGCGGGCGAGGCTGCGGCGGATCGCGGCCCGGGTGGGTCGGGCCCGGCGAGGATGGTTTGCCCTGCCGCGGCTCTTGGCGGCATTGCGCGGCTTCTACGGCCTTGGGCTGCGGGGATTCCATCGGCCTAACGTGGTCTTATTCGGCGACGCAATGGCCGAGCCCGCCTGGACGCTGGCCCAGGAGGCGTGCCGGGAGTGCGACCTGATGATCCAGGTCGGATGTTCGCTGGCGGTGTGGCCCGCCGCGTTGCTTCCGCAGGCGGCGAAGGCCGCGGGGGCCCGGGTGATCGCGATCGACACGGTGGCGGGCGAGGGCGACCTTTGGCTCCCCGGCACTGCGGGCGAAAGGCTCCCCGCGTTGGTTCAGGCTGCCTTCGGCCCAAGTGGCCGAGGCTGACGCGGACACTGTGTGCGTGCGGTAAGAAATCTAACGCGCTTCCTGCGCACGCGTCGATCGCGGTCACCTCGACCAGTCTCGCAGCAGAACCACCCGCGGAAAACCGGCGCGGACGGTATTGTACAAGGGCTCGTCCGCCGTTACTCCCGCCACCTGCAACTCACCGACCAGGGCGACGAACAGGGCATCGTAGACCGGGCGGTCGTAAGTCATGGCGATCTGCAAAGCAGGAGCCAGCAGGCGACTTGCCGGTTCGACCTGGATCGGTACGCGCAATAGGGAGTCCAGGAGGTGCCCCGCTTCCTCAGCAGTCACCAGTCGTTGCCGGTAACGCTTCCAGATAGCATTGGCGACCTCAGTGAACGCCAAATCGAGGACGATCAGCCGCTCTCCCTGAATTGCCACCTCAGAAATCAGTCGCTGCGCCTGGGCCGAGTCGGGTTCGGGCAGAATCCACTTCGCAACGACGCTACTATCCACGACCACGTCGCTCATCGAAGGCGATCCGCGCTGATGTCTGGAGTGCTATCGGGAAGGTATCCTCGCCCGGCGATTCGCTCTTGGAGGCTCCGCACTTCCTTCAGCCAGACGCCGATGTCGCATTCCTCGAGGGGCTGGATGCTGAGGCGGACACGCTGGTTCTCGTGCAGGGTGACCGGGGCAAGCGGCCTGAAAACCCCCCCCTCGTAAATGGCAACGATTTCTCCCATGTCCCGCTCCTGACCGTGTACGGCGTCAATTATCCAGGCCACTCAGCTATTCTAGCCTCGGGGCGGACGGCAGTACAGTCCGAAGCCGCGGTTTCCCAAACTCAAGCGCTGAGGTCGTGGCGAGGCGACCACCTTGCGGAAATTGGCCCGGACGAGTAAGACTTGTAGAGGGTCTCTCTCAGTTCGTGGGCCGCTTTGAGTTGGATCGGAGGAACCATCCATGACGCGGTACGATTGCGTGATTATCGGAGCAGGGCACAACGGGCTGGTAGCGGCGGCCTACTTGGGCCGGGCGGGAAAGAAGGTCTGCGTGCTTGAGCGACGCCACATCCTCGGCGGATGCACCTCCACCGAGGAACTCTATCCCGGCTTCAAGCTGAACCCGGCCGCCTACGTGATCAGCCTCTTCCCGCCGGCGATCATCAGCGAGCTGGGGCTCAAGGAGCACGGGCTGGCGATCCTGCCGCGAAACCCCTCGTCGTTTACGCCGCTCTTGGACGGCCGATCGCTGCTTCTCGGCCACGACGACGCGGCGAACCTCCGCGAGATCGGCAAGTTCTCGGCCCGCGACGCGGAGAACTACCCCAAGTACGACGCCATGCTCACGCAAATCGCCGCCGCGATCGAGCCGATCATGCTCTCGCCTGCCCCGCGCATGCCGCCTCGGCCGATCCGCGACCTCGGCAAGTGGTGGCTTTACCGCAAGGCATTCAAGCAATTGGGGAGCCAGTGGCGCACGGCGCTGGAGCTCTTCACCGCCCCGGCCACGCGGGTGCTCAATCGCTTCTTCGAGTCCGAGCCGCTCCGGGCCACCATTGCCACCGACGCGATCATCGGGGCAATGGCCGCCCCCAGCACTCCCGGCAGCGCCTATGTCCTGTTGCACCACGTCATGGGCGAGACGGGCGGCAAGCGCGGCGTTTGGGCCTACATCCGCGGCGGGGTCGGCGGGCTGGCCGACGCCCTGGAGAAGGTCTGCCTGGCGGTCGGCGTCGAGATCCGCCGCAATGCCGAGGTGGTCCGCATCAACATGCTGGGAAGCGAAGTCGCCGGCGTGACCCTGGCCGACGGGACCGAGATCGCCGCCAAGACGGTCGCCTCCTGCATCGACGGGAATCAGACTTTCCTCAAGCTCCTCGGGGCCGAGCACCTGCCCGACGAGTTCGCCGAGCAGGTCCGCCGCCTCGACTATTCCTCGGCCAGCGCGAAAGTGAATCTCGCCCTCGACGGCCTTCCCGACTTCAACACCGGCACGACCCCGCGCGAGATCGCCCTGCGCGGCACCACGCATATTTGCCCGGACCTGGAGTACATCGAGCGGGCCTTCGACGACGCCAAGTACGGGCGCCCCAGCCAAAGCCCGGTGCTGGAGATGACCATGGCGTCGCTGGTCGACGACACGCTCGCACCGCCGGGCAAGCACGTGGCGTCGATCTTCGTGCAGTACGCCCCGTACAAGCTCGCCGACGGGGACTGGACCGACCGGCGGCGCGAGGCATTTGCCGACCGCTGCATCGACATCCTCGCCCAGTACGCGCCGAACATCAAGGGCCTGATCCTCCACCGCCACGTCTCCACGCCGGTGGACATGGAGCGGACCTACGGGCTGACGGGCGGGAACATCATGCAGGGGTCGATGGGCCTGGACCAGCTCGGCCCGATGCGGCTCGACTCCCGCACGCCCGTGCGCGGCCTCTATCTCTGCGGCGCGGCCACTCACCCCGGCGGCGGAATCATGGGCATCTGCGGGCGCAACGCGGCGCGGGCGATTCTGAGGGGCTAGGGGCTGGGGACTGGGGATTGGGAATTGGGAATTGGGGCGGGTGTCGTACTGCCTTACGGACAGCCG
>CAYGZI010000491.1:0-4934 GCA_964354245.1 uncultured Planctomycetaceae bacterium | reverse complement strand
GCGGCTGACTCGGGGGTTTGTTGAGGAAGGCATCACGGGACGGGACGAAGTGGTCGATGCCGTACACGCCGAATTGAAGGCGATTGTTCCTGCCTTCACCCGCCGCCAGACGATGGACGCCATTTCCGGATATGGGGACTATCGGGAGTTGAGCAAGGACGAAATCAGCATTCAGGTTCGCGACATCAATGGACAACTCCAGCAGTTGGCCAAACTGGAGGACATGGAGAAGGGGAAGGCGCCGCTGAAAACCGGCGTGGAGCGGCGTGCCCCCACCGACGAAGAGCGCAGGTTGATCCAGCAGGTGAACGACGCCAAAAAGAAGGGTGGGTTCGTTGTTACCGATCCGGAGACGCAACTGAAGAGCGCGTTGGACGCTGCCAAGACGGCCGCCCGGAACCGGATTGCCGATCTGGAGCAAGAGATTGCAAATCGCGAGAAGATCGTCAAGGTGCGCACGCCCTTGACTCCCGATGCAGAACTGACGCGGTTACGGGCGCAACGGGACGCCCTGAACAAGGAACACGCCGAAGTCTTTCCGAAGGAGCCGCTCACGACGGAGCAACGGATTGACGTTGCGAACAAGGTTTTGGACCGGACGATTAAACAACTGTCGCAAGCTCTCCAAACCGGCGACATTGCACGACCGAAACGGATAGAACCAGTATCCACGCCGGAACTGGAAGCCAAGCGGGTTCATTTGGACGAACTCCGGCAACTCCGCGACGCACTCCGGGAAGCGGCCGATCCCAACCGGGATTACCGCAAGAGTTTAGAGACACAACTTGCGGAGTACAAGCAGCGCATCGCCGACCAAGACTTTGCGCCCCGGACTCCCAAGGAGCGGATCCTAGACAAAGAGACGCTCAACCTCAAGTACCAAATCCAGGAATCCAAACTCAAGTTTCAGGCCCTCAGAGATGCTTGGCAACGGAAGCAGCGAACACCGTTCCAGAAGATATTAGGGCTGGTGCCCGATGCCCTGAACGCCACCCGGGCGATCCTGACGAGCATGGACTTTTCGGCGGTACTCCGGCAGGCAGCCTTTCCTGTCTTCGGGCACCCCATTTGGGCCGTCAAGGCGATGGGGCCGATGTTCAAGGCGTTCTGGAGCAAACGGGGTGAGTTCGCCGCGACCGAAGAACTGCGCACCCGCCCGAATGCACTCCTGTACGAGCAGGCTAAGTTGGCCATTACCACCTCCGAAGGTCGCCTCTCCAAACAGGAGGAGGCGTACATGGGCCGATGGACGCGATTCATTCCCGGCGTCGCGGCGTCCGAACGCGCCTACATGACTTTCCTGAACCGGATGCGGGCCGATGTCTTTGATTCATTGGCTGCCACCCTCGGGCGTAACGGGAGGCCCACCCTCGATCAGGCCAAGGTGATCGCCAACTTCGTCAACGTCGCCTCCGGCCGTGGTGGACTTGGCAAGGCTGAAGCCGCGGCCGTCCCGCTGGCGACCGTGTTTTTCGCGCCTCGGTACATGGTATCCAGGTTCCAGACGTTGCTGGGGCAACCCATGTGGAAGGGTGAGGCCAGGACGCGAATGATGATTGCCCGGGAGTATGGCCGTGCGCTAGCTGGACTGGGCCTCTTCTATGGGATGATGCAACTGGTGGGCAACCTGTACGACGACGACGACGTACACAAGCCGCGCATCGAACTCGATCCGCGGTCATCCGACTTTGGAAAAGTCCGGTTCGGAGACACCCGCATCGATCCCCTGGCCGGACTGTCCCAATCGGCGGTATTGCTGACTCGCCTTGTCACCGGCCAGACAAAGCGTCCGAGTGGAGTGGTCGTACCCCTTCGCGGGAAAGATGTGCCATACGGGGGTGACACGACGCCGGAGATTCTTGCGAGGTTTGCGAGAAGCAAGCTTTCGCCGGTATTGGGCAGTGCGGTGGACATCCTGTCCGGCGAAAACGTCGTCGGGGAGGAAGTGACGCCCGCAACAGTCGCCGGTCGCATGTTGATCCCCCTGTCGTTGCGCGACATCTATGAGACGATGCAGGAACAAGGCATCCCGACCGGCGCGGCCATGTCGCTGCTGTCGGTGTTCGGGATGGGGCTCCAGACGTATGCCTCCAAGCCGATGAATGCGATGGCGGATGCGGCCTCTGTGGGCGACTATCAGGCGTTCTCTCGGGCACGCAAGACCTATCTCCAGTCGGGCAAAAACTACTTGGCATTCGCGGCTGCTCGCCGGGAAATCGAGTCGCCGGAGGTCAAGCGGAAACTCGGCGAGTGGTGGGCGCAGGCTGCAAAAGAAGGCCGCTGACCCACCCTCACCCCCCAATAGTGCCACAGGGTCACGATTCCGACTTGACAGCCCGCGGGCAACCTGCTATACTCAGCCGACATGAACTACACGGGCGAGCCGACAGGTGGCCGCCAGCAACCAAATCACACGAGAAACCGGAGGAAACGATGTCACTGCGAACCTTTCAGCGCGCGTATCCCAAAGTGACCCTGAGTGCCGCCGACCAGGCCAAGATGGCTGCGTTGCCACCCTGGCTGCTGAGTCTGCTCCTCGCCCTCATCAAGTTCTTCGCCGGCAACCTGGACGCGATTTTGGCGATGCTGGCCCAGTTCGGCATCACGCTCTCGCCGGCCACGATTGCGTTGCTCAAGTGGCTGATCTACATCCTGGTCAAGCCGCCGGCGCCCGGACCCCAACCGGCCTGACGAAACCCGCTGGCCTGGGCCGCCGTTTGATGACACTGTGGCACAAACCCCGGAGGCTTGGGGTAGCCTGTGCAAACGATTGCGGCCCCGGCCAGCACGAAAAACCCTGCGTGTCGGAACGCGGGCCCGGCTTTCCTGGGTCGGCCGGGCCCGCCTGGTGGGAATCAGTGAGGAAGTGGGGCTCCCGGGTGTGCCCACCAGCCCGGGTGCCACGTGGTGGGGCGCAACAACCAAGAACTTGGAGGTGTGAGATGAAGCGGTTTGTCTGGGCGTCAGTCTACCTGCTGGCCTTTCTTCTGGGCGCGTACGTCTCCGCCCGCACGGCCGCTGCACCCCGAAGTGATCCCGTCCCCTACCCGACTATCGGCCTGTCGATCACCGGGTCCAAGTTGACTCTGGAGCCAACGAACATCCCGGCCAACTCGGTCGTCTGGTGGCGTGAGGTCGGCCGGACAGCAACGGCCGTGTCGCTGGACTTGAACATTGCGCACGACGGCAAGGGGTATTCGATCCGCTATGTCCTGCCGTTGACAACTGGGCCCGATCCGGTTCCTCCAGTACCGCCAGGCCCCACACCGCCTCCAATCCCACCCGTGCCGCCAGTCCCGGATGTCGTGGCTCAGGCAGAGAAGCTCGCGTTCGACGCCGCCCAGAAGTTGCCGCCAGCGGGCAGGGCGGCAGACGCGGCACGACTGGCCATCGTGTACCGCGATGTAGCGAGCAAGATCCCTAACCCCGTGGATACCCCCGCCAAACTCGTCCTGGCCACCCGGGCGGCGAAGGAGTTCACGTTGGGCCCTGATCGCGTTGAGTTTTGGGCACCGTGGGCCCAAGAGGTCGGAACATGGCTCGATACGCTGGACGAAAAGACCGTGAAGGACATGGCTGGCTGGAAGGCCGTGTGGGAAGCGATCAGCAAGGGACTCGGGAGGGTCAAATGATTGTGGAACGCTTTTTCGGGTGGGTTCGCGATCCGGACGGGTTCAGGTCATACAACGCCACCCTGGACTCAGGCGACGCCTTTTGGGATGCCCTGAGAGCGGCCGATGATGGCGGGGACCGATTCTACTACCGGGCCGCCGTGTTGGGTCTCCAGGCGATCGGCCAGACCCGGTGGCTCTACAAGCGCAACGGCGTCTGGGTGCTGCGGTCCTACGACCAAGGCCAGATCGGCGGGTGTGTCGGGACCGGCGAGGCCAAACGCGCGGCCTACATCGCCGCCCTCGATGTCTACCTCCGGCTGGAGAACGAAGGTTTCGCCGGCATGGCGTCCCCCGAGTGGTCGTACTATGCCTCCCGTTACCATTGCGGGATGATCGGCCGCGGCGACGGAGCGACCGGCTACGGGGCAGCCAAGGCCGCAGTTGGCAGCGACAACTCCGGCATTCCCGGCGGCGTCCTGATCCAAGGGACCTACGGCGGGGTGAACGTGTCGGAGTACAGCGTCAGCCGAATGGGGTCGTGGGGCGACGGACGGGGCATCCCAAACGAGGCCGCAGCCGAGGCCCGTCAACACCGATGCGCCAAGTACGTGGCCGTTGACACCGCAGAGAAGTGCTGGCTCCTGGCCGGAGCCGGGATGCCGTGGAACCAATGCTCTGATCTGGGATGGGAGACTGCGCGCGATGCGGACGGCGCCTGTAGGCAGCGCGGTTCCTGGAACCACTCGATGTGCGCGGGAGCGGCTCGGTACACGACGGCCAAGGGTCGGAAACTGATTCTGATTGACCAGTCGTGGTCGGTCGGGCCGGACGACTGGACATCGGGTCCATACTATGGAGACCAGCCCTGGGGCTCGTTCTATGTGGACCTGGATGATGCCGGCGAGGCCGCGAGGCAAGGCGACACGTTCGTGGACATCTCGTATGCGGGCGACGACCCGCCGACCGCGCCCGTCTCGTTTACCCAAATGTGATACCCTGACACCACACCGGAGGAAACCATGAGCGTTGAACTCGGAATGACTGCCGGTGCCGTGAAGCGACACCTGCGGATGTGCAAGCGGCTCCTCGCCCACCCAAGACTGACGGCGGCGCAGCGAACGAGGGTCGAGCAATACCAGGCGATGCTGCTCGCTACCCGGCGGCCCGGCAAACCGGACTGGCCGGCAATCTTTGCCTTTTTCGTCAAGTACGTGCTGCCCATCCTGCTGATGCTCCTCGGGATCTTGTAGTATGGAGCCGGTCGCGTGAAGAACGGAATCGCTTGCGTGTGGTCTCTCCTTTCGCTGCTGACCGTCGGGG
>CAYGZI010000490.1:0-4934 GCA_964354245.1 uncultured Planctomycetaceae bacterium | reverse complement strand
GAAGTTCTCGCCCTTGCCCGGGGCATTGGGGTCCTTGGGCTGCTCCACCCCGCCCACGTCCTGGGCGAGGAAATCCAGCATCTGCTGGACCATCACCGAGTAGGTCTTCGAGCTGCGGAATGCCTGCGGGATCAAGAGCGAGGCCGACTCGCGGAGCGTCCCGCCCAGAATCCCCGAGGCGGATCGCAGCGTCCGCTCCGGAAGCGAGAGCCCGTAGAGCAGGAAGTCGCGGACCCGCGCGTAGCCCGGGTCTGGGGAACCAGGAGGAGGCGTCGATTGCGGCTCGTCGGCCATTGTTATCGCCTCATAAAGCCGCGACCGGCGGTCGCGCTCCCATTCCGCGCGACCACCGGTCGCGGCTTTATGGCTATGGTCATCTCGTGGGACCGGAAGAGCGGTTCTTATCCAGGTCCGGAAAGGCGGTATCGTCGCGATCGGACTTCGGGGTCACGGCGTTCTGCTGCCTCGGGCGCCCCCAAAGGTGTAAAAAGTCGAACTTCCTCGGGCTAATGATGCTCAAGAAGAAATAGGCGACCGCAATGCCCAGAAACCCGCCCACCACGATCGCGACTCCCTTCCCCACCGAGCCGAGGGACGAGACCGGTTTCTGCCGGCTCCGCCACAGGGCAGCGGCCTGGGCATGGGTTACATCGGGGATGGCGCTCGCCTCTACGCCGGCGCTGTGCCCGGCGAGGCCGTAGATCTCGTGCGACGGCCCCTGCTCCTCGTCCAACGCGCGGACTAGCGCCGCGGTGTCCACGGGCCGGCCTGCGGGTGCGGGGTCGGCCCGCTCCGGGGAGATCGACGGCGGCGCGGTCCCCTGGGCTTCAGCCTCCTTCCCTTTCGCACCCGCAGTCTGCGGCGGGGTCGCGAGTTGGACCGCTGTGTCCCGCAAGGCCTCAGTGACCCGCGCTACAGGGACCAGTTCGGGCGGGGCCTCCACCGCGTTGACCAGCGCCAGGCGCAGGGGGAATTCCGCCTCGCAGATCGGGCATCGGACTAGGGTTTCCGCCTCAAGCCCCGAGGAGATCGACACCTGCTGTGCGCAGTGCGGACAGGTCGAGATGCTGCTGGACATGGGGGTTCCCGGTGCCGCCTCGTGTAAGACGAGTTTTCAACCCGTCCTCATCCAGTCTAACACCAGGATGGGCAAGAGAAAGACCCTGCCGGCTCAGCCGCGCCCGGTTTGGCCTCAATCTGAGGGGTCCTGTTGTCCAGTCCCAAGGGGCTGGTCTCAGTTGCCGCGCCCGGTGGAATTCGAGGGCGTGACCACGATCGTCGCGGTCCTCCCGCCGGCCCAACGGAACGGCTGGTAGACGTTGCCGGAACTCCAGGACGGCGAGTAGTCGCCGTGGATCGGGTCGACTCCAGCCATGGGCCGGGAATTGGAGAATCCGAACCAGCGGAGCGCCGCCATCCGACGCATCCGCTCGGCCGTCCGGAATTCGGCCTTCTGACGGATCGCTGACTTCGGGTCGTTGTACTGGCGAAGCGACTGTTCGTAGAACCACATGTCGGGGGTGGCGGTCACGTCACCCGGTGAGATGCCGATGCCTGTGCTGCCGCTTTGGCTCACGGGCGACTTGGCCCCAGCGGGCATCACAAGGAAGAGGCCGAGGAGCAACGGAATCGCCAACCACTTCATGGACAGTCCTCCTATTAGCAAGACAACCCTACTGTGCGTTTCGGCGTTCGGGTCACAGCGAGTTTAGGGAAGTCTTAGCGAATATGAGGAGAATTCGGGATAGCCGGGAAGAAGAGAAGTCTGGGAAGAACGGGCAGTCTGGGGTGGTGTGGGGCTGGTGAGAAACCCTGCTCAGGTCACCGGGCCCGTCGCGAGTTCCAAGAAGAACCGCTCGTACTCCCGCGACTCCCCCTCCACCACCAGCACGTAGAGCAAGTCGCCCTCCTGCCACACCGCGGTCGATCGGTGGCCGGTGGCAAGCATCGGCACCCTCGGAGGCGATGACCCCAGGCCAGGGAGGCCCAATTTCACCACGTACAGCGTTGCCGAGACCCCGCCCGGACCCGTGATGTCGTAGGCCGTGCCCCGCGCGTCGAGGAAACCGTCAATCGGGCGCCACCGGACCTCGCAAGTCCGCACGGGCACAGCCTCGCTCGGCGGATAGTCGGCCGGCGGCGAAGAGCCGGGGGCCAGTAAGGTTCCGCCCGTCCGGGCATCGCGGTCGAAGAAGGCGATGGCCTGGTTCAGCACTTCCTCGACACCGGGGAACTTGGCAGCCTTGGGCAGGTTCAACAGCACGGCTACCAGAATACAGGCCGCCGCCGCCAGCGCCCCCGCGGCCCACAACCACCTCCGACGCCGAGTCCGGCAAACGGCCGCCTTGGGTGGGACGTCCTCGCGAAGCGTGGGCACGTCTGCCGAGGTGCATGGTATCGGGAGCAAGTCGCCCAACGGGTCCGGCGCCCCGGCCAACCGGGCCAGGATTCGAGCCGCGAGCCCGACCGGCACAGGCACGCGCTGAAACGCCTCCGCGACGGCCCGATCCGTTCGCTGGAGCCGGTCGTACAAGGCGCTCAGCTCCGGGAAGACGCCGATCTGCCTGGCCAGCGGCTCCATGGCCGGATCCTGGAGGTCGTCGCTCCCGGGGCGGCACGCCTCCAGGGCCTCGAGGATTCGGGGATCGTGGATTGGCCAACTCGTCATGCGCTAACCTCGCGGCTTGGCAGCGCTCCGCGGCCGCGCGGCCTCTGTGCGGCGGTTCGAGTCAAACAAGTAGGTCCGCAAGTGCCCTTTGGCCCGCGCCAGCCGGCTCATCACGGTGCCGATCGGCAGGTCCAGCTTCTCGGCAATCTCCCGGTACGAGCAATCCTCGAAGTAGAACATGGCAAGCACCACCCGATAGGGGCCTGGGAGCTGATCGATTCCAAGCTGGAGCTGCTCCTGGTCGATGGCCTCCCCGGTTGGGGGCTCGGCGGGGATGGTCTCCACGTTCAGTTGAAGGTTGGCGGCCGGGGTGGGTCGCCGTTTTTGACAACTCTTGCTGAAACAATGCCGCAGGATCGAAAAAAGCCAGCCTCGGGTAGACCCCGCGTCGCGGATCTGGCCCTGCTTCTGGTGGGCCGTCAAAAACACCTGCTGCGTCAGGTCCTCCGCGTCCACCGCCGACCCGCTCAGCCGCAGTGCGTAGCGGTAGACGGCTTCGAGGTGGTCGGCGACCACTTGGGCTGGGTCGAACGTGCTGGCGTCGTCGCCCATAGCTGGCCCCTCAGTAAGAGGCTTTCCTGGCCCCGGTTTATTCCCGCCCCATCGCTACACGGCGGGAAAAACGCCGTCGTGAAACTCCCCTGGAGGACGGAATGCAATTCCGTCCTGCCTTCGCCCCCAAACAGCGTCCTCGCCCATATGGAAAAAAATTGTACCCGCGTGGGAATAATTCCCCAAGGAGGAGGCTCTAGATCCATGTACCCGTCCAGGAGCGGTTCCTGCGGGCCAGATGAAACCCCCCTAAAGAGGAAAGGTGTTCACATGAAGAAGCTGTTGACGGTTTTCCTGGCGCTGGCCTTCCTGGTCGGCACGGTCGGCTGCCCGAAGAAGGAGACTCCTAAGCCCAAGGAGAAGCCCGCCGCTGGCGCTGCGGCCGAGCCCGACAAGAAGCCTGAGACGAAGTAGCGTTTGCGGTCGCGAGACGCTGCTCGGACGGTTCGGCCCGGCGAATTTCACGGGGCTCGCCGCCTGAATCCGCAAGTCCGTCACGCAGTTGACTGCCCAGGGGAGTGGCACCCGCGCGATGCCGCTCCCCTTTTCCTTTTCCCCTTATCTTCCCTCTCTGCGTCCTCCGCGTCCTCTGCGGTTTCTTCCCCGTGTTTCTGCCGAGCAGCGTGGGGCAAGCCCGGATGCCCGCAATCCCGAGGCTACAGGGCGCGCAGCCTTCACTTTCCGCAAAGTCCGAACCAGCCACGCAAATTCTCTATGTTTCGCAACAGTTCCATTTCATCCCGTCCGCCCAGATTTCCGATGGGGGCATTGGGTAGTCCGCTCACTCTCTGACGGGCTCTCTTACCGGGCGTGGAGCTTCCATTCGGACTTCGGGCCGGCAAGCGACTCTGCCGGCGCTGCTAAGGGCCAGGGCAGCCATGATCAACATCTCCTTCGACCATCGAGTTCTTACGGCACTCGAGCAGAATCCTTACGTCGGCCGGCAGGACCTCCGTTTCGAGACGGAGGAAGGGCGGGTCATCTTGCGGGGCCGGGTCCGGTCCTACTTCCACAAGCAGATGGCCCAAGAGGCGATCCGCCGCGTCGACGGGGTCCAGGAGATCTCCAACGAACTGGAAGTAGCAATGACCTAAACCGTCTAACAAAATGGGGACTGGCTCCGAGCCAGTTGGCGCCTGCAGTGGCGAACCGGGTGGCCGCGAGGTGCCTGTCCCCATTTTGTTAGACGCAGCCGGAAAGCCTCCCCAAACCGGCAAACTCGGCACATCCGCTCCAGACGGCGCCGCTTGGCTACCTCGGCCGGCGCGGGAAACACCCCGTCACCGCATCCCCCAAATTGCCGTAAACCGGCAGGTAACCCTCCAGCCCGTGCGTCCGAAGCACCTCCTGGTTGAGCGGCGAGACGCCGCTTAGGCGGAGCAGCCCGTCGCGCTGGCGGATCCGCTTCTGCAGGAGGATGAGTTGGCCCAACAAGTAACTGTTGAGCAAGTCCAAGTCATCCAGTTCGATGAGGAGCCGGTTGACGAAATGCCGTTCCACCAGCGACCATAACTGGTCGGCCAGGGGAGGAGCGTCAGAGCAGTCGGCGTCCGGGTGGCACACCTTGGCCCAAAGCCACCCCGGCCCGCGATCCACCTTCACCTCCCAGCCCGGAGCGATCGTTGGCATTCTTTTCTCCTCATGGTAGAGAACGCCACCTGAGAGACAGGACGATCAGTAGGTCCATCATATCCCATGCAAACGCCCCTGCAAG
>CAYGZI010000489.1:0-4940 GCA_964354245.1 uncultured Planctomycetaceae bacterium | reverse complement strand
AGCCGTCTACGGGGTGCCGGCCCTGAAACCGCTGGAGCTCGACCTTTCCCCCCAGTCGGGTAAAGTGCTCCACCAGCAGTTTCTGCTGGGCTTGCATCCCGGGCGAGCCGCTGGGACGCGGCCCGATCGCACAAACCTTTTTCAGGTATTCGTAGGCCCGGGCCCCGTCGAAGGGGATGTCCTTGAGGTGCAAACGCGAGGAGGCCGGTCCCCCCCAGGTATACACGCACAACCCGGCCGCCACCAGGATCGCCCCGCCCAGGGCAGCCCCGCCGAGAATCAGAGTCCGCTTCGTCGGCCGCAGACGCCCGAAGTCCCGAAGACTCCGGGAGTTTTGGGGCCTTGGCTGAGCCGTTCTCGGTGTCGTCCCGGTCATACGCCATGATTGTAGCCTTTTCGGACCCACTGGGGAGATTGAAGTCAGTGCGAAACCACGCATACCCCACCGGACCACCCACACGGGTGGCAACGCCGCTTCTCATCTTGCCGCGCTGGCCGGCAATGGCTATCTTTTCGTCTCTGTCTTGCCCTCCCCCATTCGGCGAGATCACGGATGATCGACGTTCGAGCCATCACCGAACTCCACCGCAGCAGGGTTGTCCGGTGGCATCAAGCCGACCTCGACAACCCGTACGACGACTTCCTCGCGCTGGTCTGCCACCAGCACCAGCGCAACTTTCTCCTCTGGCACCAGGAGGACCTCGCCCGGAGCCCCGACGCCGCCGACGCCACAATGGCGGCCGTCAAGCGGGCGATCGACAAGTTCAACCAAGAGCGGAACGACGCCATCGAGGCCCTCGACGACTATCTCCTCCGCAACCTGGAGGCTTGGGGCACGCGATTGCGCCCGCGGGCCAAGATGAACACGGAGACGCCGGGGAGCGTCATCGACCGGCTCTCGGTCCTCGCGCTGCGGATCTACCACATGGAGGAGCAGGCCAGCCGCACCGACTCCGGCGAGGAGCACCGCGCCCGGGCCGCGGAGCGACTCGCGGTCCTTCGCCAACAGCACCAGGACCTCGCCAAGTCGCTCTCTCAACTCCTCAAAGACATCTTTGCCGGGCGCAAAGAGCTGAAAGTCTACCGGCAGTTCAAGATGTACAACGACCCGGCCATGAACCCGGCGATCTACGGCGCGCGGAAGCGCCCGGCGGCCTGAGGGGGGCTTCCACTACGGCCGCCGCGACCGATTCTCCTTCCACACGGGCACAAACTGTGTTATCCTTGCTCCACGAAGTGACGCGATACTCCTCTATGGTAGCCCGTCATTGAGGGTGAGCATGGGTTTCGCGCAGATCCTGGCCGACTGGCGCGATGCGGCTGGCGACGCCGCTGCAGACCATGCGGAAACCGCGTTGGCCACGTTCCGCGCGGCCCATCCGCAGGTTTACGGGAATCTTGACGGCGACGTGCACATTCACGAGTCCCTGCGGCAGGAGTTGTTGCGTCAGCTTGTCATCGCTTCATCCGTTGACCGCGAGGCAGTCACCAATCGCGTAGTGTCGTTTTGCCAAGCCCATCAGTGCATCGGCCCGCGACGGGCGGAGGCCGAGCGTGATTGCCTGGGACACGTTGTGGAGCGGGAACGATTCGAGAAGGCGTTGGGCAGTACCGCGGTGCCGACTTCCGGCCTGCGACGCCGCGGGCGCACTCTTGGTCCGGTTGTGGACGAGATTCTGCGGCGAGACCTTGCCGGACAGCGCGGATTGCTCCGCGGTGTCTTTCTCTCGCCGTACGTGATGTGGAGTTTCTACGACGCGCAATGTCCCGCCACGCCGTTCCAGGGCATCTCCAAGCACGCTGACGAACTGGTGCGAAGGCTCGGACTCGGGCTGGTGCATGCGCGACACGACCTTCTCGTGTGGGCGTATCGGCTCCGCCCGCCACAGACGGCGCACGTGCCGACCGCGTTCGATGCCGGACTGCACAAATGCTTTCGTCCAGGTGGCAAGACACAGCCGCTTGCGGGCAGTGGTGCAATGGACGAAGTGGTTCACGCCCCGATAGTGGGCGGCCAATTGGAGGATCGCATCGAAACGGCGATCCGGTGAGGCTTATCTCATGAGTTGGACGGACGAGGTTTCCCCCGATCATCCCGAAGCCTTGGCAAACGTCGAGTACGTCGCGCTGCGGCGTCTGGTGTTCGACGTGCTGCACGGCACGGCAGTGATCGGGCCGGCGCCCGATCCGCGTCGCGGTATCCGGCCATTCGAGCGGCTGTCGGACCTCTTTCGCCGGGCGGACCGCGTTGTGCGCGGCCGCATCACCGAGACCATTCGGGAATTCCTCTACGAGTTGGCCGATACCTCCCGCTGGCCCCCTGAGGCCCGGTGGGATCTGCTCGACCTGGTCCAGGACTGCGGTCACGACGGAGTGGTTGACGACATCCGTGTGCTCATCCGTCAGAAGACGCTCTACCAGGCGGCCGACATTGGGGCCGCGGGCCACGCCGGATTGGTCAAGTGCCTGCTCAGCCTCGGGGCACTCTCCACTCCCGAGTGGTGGCTAGAGCAGTTCGATCTCCTCGGCAAGGACTACGGGGCGTTGATCTTCTCTGGGCTGGTGGAACACGGGCTCGACGAGGCCGTCAGCCGGTTGCCGATGCTGTGTGACAGCGATCATGCACTGCAAGAGATGCGACTGTTCATCCCCGGTCTGGTGGACGAATTCGGGCTGGAGCGGGTGCGCGAAGCCTTTTCCGCGCAACTGCCGCATGTTCCGCAGGCGGCCGCACAGGCGTTTGCCGAGGATTTGGGGATCACGACAATTGCGTTCCGAGAGGAAATCCCACCTGCCGTGGCGTCCTGGGCGGACATGATCACCGATGAACTCGTTCTCGCCGGAGACAAGATCACGATAGCCGATATGGATAGGTTCCGCGAGGCAGTCGCCGCGGTCGTGCAGGGCCTCATTGTGGCGATGGATGTCCAGCAAGGCCCACCGGAAGCTCGGAAATCGTTGGTCCTGGGACAGACGGCCAAGCTGGCCGTCTTCCTCGCGCCGCTTGTATCGGGCGAGCAAGCGCCGATTTTCGTTTGGCGCGTATGCGCAAAACTGCTTCTTGTCTTTGCGAGCGCAAGGTTGATCCCAACCCGCGTTTACCGCGAGAGATTCTGGACCACTTTGTCTCGGGCATTGAATTACGGCGCAGCCGGCGCGGCCGATGATGTCGAGAGCTGCCTGAGGGACTCCTCTGAACCCGTGCTGGGGTCCGTTACGCGGGCCAAAAGCCAGACAACGCGGCGTCGCCCCAGGTTCCCTCGTTAGGCGGCCGCCTTGCCTCCTGGTTCTCGGCGAGCGGGTGCCGCGGCACTGTCGCCAGAGAAGCGTTTTAGAGCACAGAGGATCGCCTGCCGTTCCGCCTCGTAGCCGCCGGGGCTCAAACGCTGCGTCCAAAGGTCCATCGTTGCGCGGTCGGCCGATACCCGTTCCCAAAAGGCAGAAAACTCGGCGAAATCGAGCCGCGGCACAAGGAAGCCCGCCCTTCTGGTTTCGGGGAGATCCCGGACGGCCGCCTCGATGTCTCCGTTCAAGCGGGCAAGGTACTGATCGAACCGCTCGTACAGTTCCCGCAGATCGCTTGTCATCGTCCGCCTCCGTGCGCCCAGCGCCGACAAGACTGGCCTCCGGGGTGGCGGGGCCCGCCACCGACCAATTTAGACGCCTGCTATCGTACCCGAAATGATCGGCAGGAAGAATCTCAGTCTTTGGCCACCAGTCATTCCCGGCGCAAATCAAATACTGGCAAGTAGTTACGTTGGTTGGTCGGCTTGCCATCGCTCCTACGCCACCCGGCACACTCGCCGGCTGAGAACGGCATCGCATGCCTCGCAGACCGGCGCCACGCCGATAGCCTCCATCAGCGAACTCGGGGCATGGCGGCGCTGTCGCGAACTGGTGCCCGCGAAGACGGCCTTCTGAACGGCGATGTGCTGCGGGCCATAGGGGCCGGTTTCTTCGGCCGGCCAGGGGCCGTGGAGCCCGACGCAGGGCGTGCCGACCGCTTCGGCCAGGTGCAGCGGCCCGGTATCCGAGCTGACGAAGACCCGGGCCAATCGGGCTAGCGCAGCCAACTCGCGCAGGCTTGTGGGCGGGGCAACCCGGGCGTAGCCGGCAGACTCGCCGGCGATCCGCTCTGCGTCGCTCCGTTCGGCCGCCCCGGCCCAAACCACGACGCTGGGGATGGCCCATTTGACGCCCAAGTGTCGCGCGACGCCAGCGTAGCGATCGGGCGGCCAGAGTCTCGATGGCGACCCCGCGCCCGGGTTAATCATGGCAAAGCCGCCTTCCAGCCCGAACTGGCGGACCCAGCTCGCCGCGGCCGCTATCTCGGCCTCTTCCAGCGGGACGTCGAACCGGACGCCGGGCTGCTCGATCCCCAGCGGGCGCAGGAGTTCCAGCATCCGCTCGATCACGTGCTGCCGGGTGGGGTAGACCAACTCCGAGTTGAGCCACGGGCTGACTTCCCGACCCCAGCGGCCGCCGAGGCCGATCCGCCGCCTGGCCGCCGAAAGTCGGGCCACGATGGCGCTCTTGGTCAGACTTTGGACATCGATGGCGACCTCGAATCGCAGGGCACGCAGCCGCCGATATAATCCCCATACCCACGGCGGCGATTTCAGGAACCACCGCGGCAGGACGATCAACTCGTCCAGGGCCTTGTGCCCGCGCAAGAGTGGCGCTGCCCGCTCCTCCACAGCCCAAGCCAGGAACGCCCGCGGGAAATGGTCTCGCAGGGCATTGAGCACCGGCATGGTGAGGATCACGTCGCCGATCGCGCTAAGGCGCACGATGAGAATCCGCGGCGAGCGTGGGTCGGCGATCCGTCGCATGGCCGGCATTATAGGGGGGCGGCGAGGGATTCCCAAGAGAGAAGGTAGGTGGCTGGTGGCGGGTGGCGGGTGGTGGGTGGCGGGTGGTGAAACCTGACTGCCGGCCAC
>CAYGZI010000488.1:0-4958 GCA_964354245.1 uncultured Planctomycetaceae bacterium | reverse complement strand
CGGCGCTCGTTGTCCTCGATGCCCAAGGCGAGCCGCAGTTGATTGGGAAGAAAGAGGTCCTCGTTGACCGAGGCCGGGACGATCCCCTCGTTCAGTCCGGTGACGACCAGGGCCGGGGCGTCGTCCAGGGGCAATTCGAGCCAGCCGAGCAGCTCGACGGCCCCCGGCATGGACGGTGGCGGGACCGTGGCGCCCTCCAACTCGCGCAGCACCAGGCGCAGGGCCTCGACCGCTGGGACCTTGCGAGTCAGTTGCTCGGGGATCGTAAGAAGGCCGCGAAGCTCGTCGCCGATTGCGTCACAGACGGCCAGGACCGTGCGGTCGGGCTCGACGCCGGGATTGAGCGGCGTCTGGCCGTAGACCGCTGCCAGAATTCCCGCCAGCGGCTCGCCCCACTCGGCCAGCCCCCGGCTTGGGCCATCCAGCGGGCCCAGCAGCTTCTCGACCGCCTCGTGGACGCGGCGCAGCGCACTTCGGGAGCCCTCTTCGAGACTTCCGAAGTCTGGGAGACTTCGGAAGTCTGTGTCTCCCCGGGCCGCGGGCCGCCGGTCCTCCAATCCGTGCGGCAGGTGGCGCGTCGCGTAATCGTCCAGCTCGGTGAGCCAGTCGCCGCGCAGCCTCCCGTCAATCCCGGCCAGCCAGGCCTCCATCGCCGGATGCCGCACCAGCGCGGCAAAGGCCGAAAACCGCCGCCCGTCGAGAAATTCGGCCGCCGCTTGCACCAGCCGGCACGGGCCCAGCCGCCCGACCGGCGTGCCCACGCCGTGCCGCACCGCCACGCCGGCCTGGGCGAGCCGCTGCGCCAGATACGGCACGATCGACTCGTCGGGCACACCGATTGTGATCTGGTCCGCCGAGTAGCGGGCACCGAATCCCGCAAGCGTCCGGGCCACGGCCGTTGCCTGGTCCGCCGGGGTCTCGGCCAGCTCGATTTGCCCCGGGCGAAGCTCGATTGTCGCGTCCTGCCACGTCTTGGGCCGGAGGCAGCCGTAGTCGTCGAACCGCTCGGCCAGCTCCTCCGGAGCAACGACCAGGGCAGTCACGCGCGAGGCGACCTGGTCCAGCATGCGCTGCTGCGCGCGGTTCAGATCGACCGTACCCACAAGCACAATCTCGCCGGCCATCGTACACTCGGCATTGCGGATGCCCACGAGCCGGGCGGTCTGCAGGTCCCACAGGCCCACGTCGTCGAGCGTGCGCAGGTAACGCTCTTGCACTTGGGCCAGCGCTTGCCACCGTGGGGCCTCTTGAAACGCGGGCAGGCGCGAGCCGCAGGCGGCCACGGCAGCGAAATCCAGGGCCTCCGCGGCCAGCTCGCGGTGCAGACGCCCGAGCATCTCGGCCAGCGAAAGCCAGGCCGCCAGGTCGTCCACCGCGGGGAGCGAGGGGACGACGTTGCGCAGGAGCGCCGCGTCCGTCTGGCCGAGGGCCGCGATCCAGGCCAAATGCCGCACCAAATCGTCGGCGAAGGGGCGCTTGGCTTGATAGAGCTGCTCGGGCAAGCGGCCCACGGTGAGGATCTTCGGCGGCGTCAGGAGCCGGCCCTCTTCCTCCGCGCGCTGGAGGATCAGCTCCAGCAGCCGGCGGCCCGCCCGCGCCCCCGGCACGGCAACGACCGCACCTCCCAGATCAAGCGTCCCGGGCCGGCCGAACCGGCCCACGAGATAATCGACCGCGGCGGGCAAACCCGGCCGATCCCAGCCCAGGAAGACTCGTTCCATGCGGTCGCGTGCCTCCTGCTACAGCGTCCAGCCTTCGCGGTAGGGGCGGCGGACGAGCGGGTCGGCCTTGGGGCAGTTGACCGCCTTGAGATTGGCGGCGTCCCATTGGAGTTTCTCGCCCGCGCGGTACGAGACCGTGCCCAAGAGGGCCGACTCGGTCAGGGCCCCGGAGTAGTCGAAGTTGCAGGTGGTGGGGCTGCCGGTCTTGCAGGCCACGATCCACTCCTGGTGGTGGCCGATCGACGCGGGGATGGATTTGGGCGGGCGCTGGAAGTCCTTGAACTTCGACTCCGGCAGCAAGACGTGCCTGCCGTAGTCGGCCAAGAGCATCCCCTTTTCGCCCACAAACAGCACGGCTGAGCCCCAGTCCGGCAGATTCTGCTCCTTCTGGATCGGGGGCCGTTTGCCGCCGTCGTACCAGGTGAGCTTGACCGGCGGCAGCTCGCCCCGGGAGGGATACTCGTAGCAGACGATCAGCCACGGCGGGGTGGAATCGGGATCGGGCGGCGGGCCTTCCGCTTCCACCGTGGTCGGATGGCGGAGCTTCAACGCCCAGAAGGCCAGATCGGTGTAGTGGCAGAAGAAGTCGCCCAGGCCGCCGTTGCCGAAATCGGCCCAGCCGCGCCATGCAAAGGGCGCGTAGCGGGGGTGATACGGCCGAAAGGGCGCCGGCCCGAGCCAGAGGTCCCAATCGAGGTGCGGCGGGACTGGGGGCGTGTCCGTGGGCCGTTTTCCGCCCGAGTAGCTTGCCCCGCACCAGACGTGGACCTCGCGGACCGGCCCAACGGCTCCCGCCTGCACCAACTCGACCACGCGGCGGTAGTTCTCCTCGGCATGGATCTGCGTGCCCATTTGCGTGGCAAGCTTTTTCTGGTTGGCCAACTGGGCCATGAACCGGGCCTCGTAGACGCAGTGCGTCAGCGGCTTCTCGCAATAGCAGTGCTTGCCCATCCTCATGGCCATGACGGCCGGCGGGGCGTGGGTGTGGTCGGGGGTGCCGACCACGACGGCGTCGATCTGTTTCTCCACCGCCGCGAGCATCTTGCGGAAGTCGGTGAAGGTCTTGGCCCCGGTGTAGCGTTTGGCGGCCGCGGCGAGGTTGTTCTTATCGACGTCGCACAGCGCGACGAGGCTCTCCGAGGCGACCCCGGCGATGTCCTCCCCCCCGCGCCCGGCCACGCCGATGCCGGCGATGCGGAGCTTCTCGCTGGGGGCCTCTCCGTAGGCCCACGAGGGGACGATCTGAATCCCGGCGGCGACGCCGACAGTGGCCGCGCAGGCGGCGGTGCGGTGGAAGAAGTGACGACGCGTGATGCGACGGGGCACGGCTCGATCCTCCAAAGGTGTAGCGGCAGAATGGTCTCTGCCGCCACCATACCCTAAGCCGAGGCCCCGCTCAAGCGCCGAGAGGGTGGTCGGAAAAGGAGCCTGTCACCTTCTCCGGCCGCAGGTTGCCGCCAGCACGGCTTCTGCGAAGCCGTGGCACACCCTGGCCTCAAGTCGCAGGGGCGGCGCCGGATTGGATCTGCTGGAGGGTGCGGCCGAGCTTCTTGCGCGAGGGGTCGCTGCCGATCCGCGGCGGGTTCGGCGCGGCCCGGTTGTCCTGGAGGAAGGCCATCAGACGCTGCTGCACGTCGTCTCCGTCGTGCGGCGTGCCGAGGTGCTCCACGGCGTCCGAAACGCCCGAGATCACCGAGTGCTTGACCCCCTCGCGGATCCATTGGAAGAAGTTGAAACCCATCGGCGTGGCCTCCTCAATCGGGATGGGACAGTGAACCTGACCGCTCGCCACGAGCCGTCATGGCGGGCCGGCAGATTACCGACCGGCGCCCGGCGTGTCCAGAGGAGCTTCTCCAGCCGAAAAATGGAGGAGATGGGCAGGATAGAGAAAAAAGTGGCCGCACTCGTTCAGTGCGGCCCGCATATCTCGCCCCGAGCACGCTTGTTCTCGAGAAACGGGTGTCGGCTCAGGGGGGAGGAGACAGCTAATCTAAGGATACACGTCGGAGCAGAATTGTCAACACACGGCCTTATCCCCCAAGGGACTGCTGCCGGCATGCGCCGGTCAAGGGGGGTTGCCCCAGGGGTAGTTCGCGCTATGGTTTTGCTGTCCTACGTTGTATGGTGCTGGAACCGCTGTTGTCCTCCGTCGCTTGCAGAAAGGACCGATTATGGAACACAAGCTCCCCGACCTGCCCTTCGCCAAAGACGCACTGGCGCCTCACATCTCTGCCGAGACGATCGAGTACCACTACGGCAAGCACCATGCCGTCTACGTCGCGAATCTCAACAAGCTCATCCCGGGAACCGAGTTCGAGAATCTGCCGCTGGAGGAGATCGTCAAGAAGGCGTCGGGCGCGATCTTCAACAATGCCGCCCAGGTGTGGAACCACACCTTCTATTGGAATTGCCTCTCGCCCAAGGGCGGCGGGGAACCGGGCGGCGCGCTGGCCGCTGCCATCAACAATGCCTTCGGCTCTTTCGCCCAGTTCAAGGAGAAGCTCACCGCCGCCGCGGTCTCCCATTTCGGGTCTGGCTGGACGTGGCTGGTCCGCAATCCCGACGGCAGCCTCGCCGTCGAAAGCACCGGCAACGCCCAGACGCCGCTGACCCAGGGCAAGACGCCGCTTCTGACCTGCGACGTGTGGGAGCACGCCTACTACGTCGACTACCGCAACGCCCGGCCCGCCTACGTCGCGGCCTTCTGGAACCTGGTCAACTGGAATGCGGTCGGCGGGCGCTAGTCCGGTCGGTCCAGGTCTCGCGGTGCTTGACCTTCAACTGGTCGATGA
This sequence comes from uncultured Planctomycetaceae bacterium, assembly GCA_964354245.1. Lineage (GTDB taxonomy): Bacteria > Planctomycetota > Planctomycetia > Pirellulales > Thermoguttaceae > CAYGZI01. The sequence goes on along the minus strand of CAYGZI010000488.1, from coordinate 445 downwards.
CCCGGCGCACCCCGGGCACGCCCATTGCGGTCCGCACCGCGTTCTTGCGCTGGAACTCATACTGGATCGTGCCGGTAAGGGTCACGTTCCCGCCCTTGGACTCGATGTGGATGTCGCAAGGGGTGCGGATCCCGCGATTGATCAACGTCTGGGTGACTTTCTGGATGAGCACGCGGTCCGAAGCGGTCACTTTTCCCATCATGGCATCGGCTCCAAAGTACGCGGCGTGGGAGGATCCTCGCTCCAAGCATCGGCAGTGTGCCACTGCTTCGCAGAACCAGTGCAGGCCCTAAGCCGGAGGCACTGCTTGCCTCTCGGCAAGCAGTGGCACACCCGGATGGATAATCCGGCCGCCTCGATTGTAGCCGCCGGGCAGGCAAACCGCCACAGGGTTTCACGGCTCCTTTGCCCCGCATCGCCCGGCGGGACCGGCTCAATACCGCGC
>CAYGZI010000487.1:0-4968 GCA_964354245.1 uncultured Planctomycetaceae bacterium | reverse complement strand
ACCTGGTGACGCCTGGCGCGTACTACTACAAGGTCTACGGCTTCGACAGCGCGGCTGGCGACCGCGTAAACCTGTGGGGCGCCTCGGGCGGCACGAACACCAAGAAGGCGATCGCCCCGCTGGATTACATCCTGGCCACCTACGGCACGTGGATCGACGCCCCCTGAGGTGAAGGGGCTGGGGGCTGGGGACTAGGGATGAGCATCTGGAGGCCGTGACCTTCTTGGGATGCGGCCGGCCAGGATTGCGGTCCTCTTCTGGTGACTCCGGGAGTCCAGTACAATGGCCTCAGACTTCTGACGGCCTTGCGCAAACCACGGACAAGCGATGAACACCGGCAAACTCGTGCGGCTCAACCGGATCTTTTCGCACCCGAGCGGGCGACTCTGCTCCGTGGCGGTCGATCATTTTATCGGCTATGGCGAGGGATTGCCCGACGGCCTGCGGCAAATCAAGGCCACGCTGGCGGCCATCGTCGCCGGGCTGCCCGACGCCGTGACCGTGCACAAGGGCATGGCCGCCTCGGCCTGGCAGCCCTACGCGGGCCGCATCCCCATGATTCTTCAAGGCATCGCAGGGCGCCCCGATGATACCGTGTGCGAACTGGTCGCCACGCCCGAGGACGCGGTCCGCCTCGGGGCCGACGCCTTCGCGGTGACGGCCTTCGTGCGCGGGCCGACCGAAGGGCCGCGCCTCCGCACGGCGGCCGACTGCGTGCGCGAGGCGGCGCGGTTCGAGATGCCGGTGGTCTGTCACGTTTATCCGCGCGACAGCGACAAGAGAATTTCCTTTGCCCCCGAGGACATCGCCTGGGCGGTCCGCTGCGCGTGGGAGATCGGGGCCGACGTGATCAAGGTCCCCTATTGCGGCGACGTAAAGGCATACTCCCAGATTGTGGCCGAATGCCCGGTCCCCGTGGTTGCCGCGGGCGGGCCCAAGGCGGGGACCCTGCCGGCCGCCCTGGCCATGATCGAGGAGGTCGTTCAGAGCGGGGCCCGCGGCGCCACGATCGGCCGCAATATCTGGGGCTTTGCGCAGATCACTGCCGCCGTCCGCGCGTTCAAGGCCGTGATCCACGACGGCCGCTCCGCCGCCGAAGCGGCACGAATCGCCGGCATCGGATGAGAATGGACTATGGCAACCGTCAGTCCGCGCCAGCGAGTCTATCAGGCGATCCGGCACCAACAGCCGGACCGCGTCCCCTGGCACCTGGGCTGCACCGCCCCGGCCCGGCAGAAACTCGAAGCGTATTACGGCACAACTGATTTGGACAACGTGCTAGGCAATCACCTGGCCAAGCACCGCTCGCGCCTGCCGGACGTGCCCGTCGAAGGCCGCCCCGGCCATTGGCGAGACGAATTCGGCGTGGTCTGGAACCGCACCGTCGATAAGGACATCGGCATCGTCGGGCAGCATCCGTTGAGAGAGCGGTCGCTTAGCGGCGTGACGTTTCCCGACCCGCGCGACCCACGCCGCTACGCCGGCGTGCCGGCCTTCCTCGAGGCCCACCGCAACCGCTTCCGCTACCTCAGCGTGGGCTTCTCGCTGTTCGAGCGGGCGTGGATCCTCCGGGGCATGAACGACATTCTGATCGACATGCTGGAGGCCCCCGAGTTTGTGGACGAGCTGCTCGACGCCATAATGAAGTACGACTTGGCCATGCTCCAGCGGTTCCTCCGGCACGACTTCGAGGCGGTGCTTTTCGGCGACGACTGGGGGCAGCAGCGCGGGCTCCTCTTCGGCGCCCGGTTGTGGCGCCGGTTCATCAAGCCGCGGATCGCCGAGCTCTACGGGGCGGTCAAGCGGGCCGGCAAGGTCGTGATGATCCACTCCTGCGGCAAAGTGCAGGAGCTTTTCCCCGACCTGATCGAGGTGGGCCTGGACGTCTTCAACCCCTTTCAGCCGGAAGTGATGGACCCCTTCGAGATGAAGCGGCAGTTCGGCGGCCGGCTCTCGTTCTTCGGCGGGATGAGCATCCAGAAGCTGCTCCCCTTTGGCACGCCGCAGCAGGTCCGCGACGAGGCCCGGCGACTGGCGCAAGAGGTGGGCCGCGGCGGCGGCTTGATCCTGGCGCCTTCGCACGACATGCCCGGCGACATCCCGGTCGAGAACATCGCCGCCTTCGTCGAGACCATGCAGGCGCAATAAGGCCAGACGCGCTTTGGTTTCGCCGGTCGAGCACCTGAATGTTCGTGGCGGGGGGATGATAGCGGGGCGTGATAGCCCCAGCCTGTCGCGATAGATCCGTCAAGGTCCAGACCGCGACCGGGAACCCCCACATCGGGTGCATTCTCAATGCCGATTTGCGCCGGCGAATCGAAGATTCCCGGCACGCCAGAGACGCCAGCGATAAGGAAAACAGCGGAAAGTCTAGATTCCCTGTGCCGGCTGTGGCGATTAGACCTCATGTAGCGCTTTCGACTTCTTGGAGGACGCTCTGTCGCCACGCCATGTATTGTCGGAAAACACCGTGTAGAAGCGATGTCCGGCAGACCCCTCCAAGGGCAAAGGCCAAGGCTAGCGGATGACTGACGTATACGGTCTTCGATAGGAAACGACAAGGGAAACCACAAGTCCCCCCTAATTCGGCCGGGATGCGACCGGCTCCTTAACCGTCCACGGCAATCACTTTGCCCATCATCGCAAGGAGGCAACAACGTGCGCGCCCTTACGCACTCGCGGAGGCCAAGGCGGGTTTCCGCCGTCGGGCTCCTACTGGTTGGATTGCTTTTGGCGGGAATCCCCGCGTGCAAGTCGCCGCACGAGCCTACGCGGCGGACCGACCCCGCCCTGGAGCCCGGTTGGCCGCAGGGGAACCGGTTCTTCCACCAAGTCTCGTACCAGTCCGTCAGCGCCCAGGTTCCCAAGGTCGAGGGCGCGGAACTCGTCAACGACGACGAACTCTGCGCCACCTGCCACGAGACCTACACCAAGACCTTCGAGAACAACCTCCACCGCGGCGACAACTGCGAATCGTGCCACGGACCGGCAAGCCGCCACGTCGAGACCCGAGGCAAGGAGCCCGGACTGATCTTCAGCTTCAAGACCGGCGATCCGACCGTGCGGGCCGAAGCCTGCTTGAAGTGCCACGAGGAGAACCAGTGTTCCGCGGGAGCGCAATGGCGGACCTCGCGACATGCCTATTGCGGGACCACGTGCGTGGACTGCCACCGGGCCCATTACAACGTGCCTCCGGGGACCAAAGCAACCACCGAGCCCGGCGGGGCGGTGTCGTCCCCCAACGACTCTTCCGCCGCGCTGACCGCTTATGAGGAGCCCGCCAAGAAGCCGGCCAAGGACTCCGGCTACCCCGCCGCAGGGAAAGACTCGACCAGAGGCGGCAAGCTCCCGTCTCTCAAGGGGACTACGGATGCCTTGGGCGCCGTATCGCCGGGGATCTGCTACCGCTGCCACGGCGACATGCAGGAGTACCAGCAGATCGCCGGCCCGCATCAGATTTGCGGCCCCAACGGCTTCAACTGCACGACCTGCCACGATGCGCACGGGCAAATCAAGGAGGAGACGAGGAAGGACCTCTGCCTGGAGTGCCACAGCGGCGGTTCTCCTACGATGGCGTGGCACTCTTCGACGCACGAGTACGCGGGCGTGGCCTGCACCGACTGCCACAATCCGCACCCGAGGACCGAGGTGCCGCGGCTGGTGAACATCAACCACTGGACCGTCACCCGGCCGAAGCGGACGCAGATGTCGGTCCAGGAGCCGGAGGCCTGCTACAAGTGCCACCAGAAGGTCTTCGCACTCGGCGCGCTGCCCTCGCACCATCCCATCCGGGAAGGGAAGATGGTCTGCTCCGATTGCCACGATGCCCACGGGCAACTGGAGAAAAACCTCAAGGCGGAGTCGCTCAACCTGCTGTGCTACAAGTGCCATGCCGAGAAGCAGGGGCCGCACGTTTACGAGCATCCGCCGGTGACGGAGAACTGCGCCACGTGCCACGAGCCTCACGGGACGGTGGCCAACAACCTCTTGCGCCAGCCGACGACGTTCCTCTGCCTGCGGTGCCACTCCGGCCACCGCGGCAGCCACGGCAGCGGAAACCGCACCAACATCGACACGCGGCCGTTCCTGCAAGGGGCGTTCTACACCGACTGCACGCAATGCCACAGGAACGTCCACGGCTCCGACGAGCGCGGATCGAGCGTGACGAACGATTTCAACCGATTCTAGCGCGCGATGTCTTGAGAACCCACGCGAGGCCCCCGGGCCCCGCCAGCCATAGATCAGTTACAGGGGAGCAATCATGACGCGGAGGTCGTACCTGTTGGCCGCGGCGGCGCTATGGACGCTGCTGCCCTTGAGCGTGCTGGGGGCGGACACGGAGGAAACCGCGGCACCGCTGCCGCCGGAAGGCGCCAAAGCGGAGCCCAAGCCCCTGGCTGCCGGTGCGGCCTTGGCCGACGACAACGCCGGCGGCGAGGTCTGGTTCGCGCCCGGCATCCGCGACGTCAACGGCCGCTTCGGCTGGTGGGGCATGCACGCGAGCGGCAGCCCCACCAAGGTCGGCGAGTATCAGAGTCTCGACTCGTCCCCCTTCTGGGACATCGACGGCCTCTTGAGCAACGGCGATCGGACGGTCGATTTCAGCGCGACCGGCACCGACAACGAAGGCACCCAAGGACGCCTCTACTTCTTCAGTCCCAAGCTGACGGTCAAGACCGACTACGAGCGGTTCTTCCGCCGGTTGGACCGCCGAGGGGTCGAGGTTCCCGGGCCCTTGCCCTTCGGCGGCACCATCTTCGAGAACTTCAACCCCAACTCGGGCTCCAGCGCTGCGCAGCGGGTGCTCAACAGCGACGTGCTCAACCCCGGCCAGGACTACGCCATCCGCGTCCAGGAGTTCAAGACGAGCTTCAAGGGGACCATCACCGAGAACTTGAAGTGGCGGCTGAACGTCTGGGGAATGGACAAGGAGGGGTTCCGCCAGGCCTCGAAATTGGGGCACTGCTT
>CAYGZI010000486.1:0-4974 GCA_964354245.1 uncultured Planctomycetaceae bacterium | reverse complement strand
CGGCGACCTTTTGGGCCCGGGCAGCGGAGGAGGACAGGCATTCCTGCCTGTCACCAACCGAGGACGACAGCCATTCCCGCCTGTCACCAACCGAGGACGACAGCCATTCCCGCCTGTCGCCCGAAGGACTCCCTTCGCCGCAGGCGGATTCCACGGCCGCCGGTGAGGGGCTCGCCTCTGCCGGCGAAGAAGTGCCAGCGGCCGCGACCGACCCGCCGGACTCCGCCGGCAACGGCGACTCGCCGGGCGAGGACCATCCCGTGCCCAAGGCCGAGGCGACCGTGCCGTGAGCGGGCCTGAAGACCCTTGCGGCAGGCCCGATGAGGGCAGAGGGCAGAGCGCAAAGGGCAGAGAGCACCTCGGCGGAGCGGAGGACCTCTCCGGCAAGGCCAATCCGTTCTCCACGCGCTTTACTCGGCCAGGCGGCATTCCTTATCGTTTTCCGCCCGGGACGAGCGCCGAACTGCTGGTCGAGCGGCTCGCGGAGAACGGGTGGCAGGGCCAGATCCTCGGCTCCCACGGGAGCGGCAAATCGGCCCTCGTGGCTGCCCTGATCCCCGCGATCGAGCAGGCCGGAAGGCAAGTTGTGCTCATCGAGCTCCACGACCAACAGCGCCGCATGCCCGACGATTGGCTCCAGCGGGCCGATCCGAGCCGGCCGACCGTGGTGATCGTCGATGGCTGCGAGCAGATCTCCTCCTGGAACCGCTCGGCGTTGAAACGGTCCTGCCGCCGCCGCGGGCTCGGGCTCCTGGTGACGGCCCACGGGTCGCTTGGCATGCCGGACCTGTTCTGCACTTCCGTCGATCTCCCGCTGGCTCAAGAGATTGTCCGGTCGCTGCTGGGCGACCAGCAGTCGATCATCGCCCCGGACGAAGTCGAGCAGTGCTTCGAGCGCCATCGGGGAAACCTGCGCGAGGCCCTTTTCGATCTGTACGACCTGTACGAAGAGCGCCGGCCCCCGGGCCCTGCCGTGTAGCGTTCTTGCACCGGCGGTCCAGTCTTGACGGAATCCGCGAGGTATGTTTGCTTGAATTGAAGGCCGGCGCCCCGGCCCGGGCCGCTGGCCCTTACATCCGGCACAACCGGCAATCTCGCGCAAATCGGAGCGACAAGATGCTTTCCTGGAAAGTGCGTACGGCGGTGTTTTTCTGTGCGACGGGGGTGATCCTGCTGGGCTCGCCCACCAAGAGCCTCGCCATCTTCGACTGGTTGTGCCCCTGGTCGAAGAAACAGCAGACCACGGCCACCACGTATGTTCCGCCCTTTTCCGGCAGACCGGCGGCCCAGGCGCCTCGGACCCTCACGGCGCCGGTGGTTGTCGGAGTCCCGCGCGTCGGCGCGGCCATGCCAACCACCTGCTCCTACGTGCCGCAGACCGCCTACCGGACCGCGTACCGCCAGGTGCCGGTGACGAGCTACGTGACCGCCACCTGCTACGACCCTTGCACGGGCTGCCCCAGGGTGACGTACCGGCCCGTGACGAGTTGGGCGTATCGGACCGTGCTGGAGCCGTACACGACGTACAGGATCGCCTACTCGAACCCATGCTGTCCGACGACCCCTTGCGCAGGCGCGTGGGGTGTTCCGGGGACGATCTCCGGGGCCGGATGTTCGAGCTGCGCCCCGAGCGTTAGCCCGGCGTCGAGGATTGGGCCGGTGCCCATGTCGGGTGAGCCGGCGCCGACGTCCCCATTTGCCGGCAGCATCGCGCCCGCGTTGCCGCCGAATGGTTCGGGGCCGGTTGCTCCCGTCGCGCCGACGGCATCGCGCTCGGAGGGCGCCAGAGCGACGAGCCTGCCTTGGCCCGAGACCCGGCAACGGCCGGCTACTGAGCCGAATGCGGCGACAGCGCCGCCCAGGGCTCCCGAACTGAACGCGCCGAACGAGCCAGCGACGGCGGTCCCGCTCAGGCAGGCATCATACACACCGCCGTCCCCCCCCTCTTCTGAGGCGGGCTTCCGCGTCACGCGTCGTCTCGACGCCACCGGCTGGCAGCCGGCGAAGTAGCCAAGTGTGTGCCACTGCTTGCCGCTTCGCGCCGCCCCGCTACCCCGACAGGGGCCCGGCCGGTACACTGATATGGTCCGGGCGTCCAGCAGGACTCCGGTCGTCCGGCAGGACTATTGGGTGCCATGCCAGCAAACCTGACCGCCCAGTATCTCAAGGCTGAGGAAGAGTACCGTCGGGCCACCAGCGTCGAGGACGAGCTGGAGTGGCTTCAGGTCATGCTTGCCGAGATCCCCAAGCACAAGGGGACCGACAAGCTTCAGGCCGACATCAAGGCCAAGATCAGCAAGGCCAAGAAGGAACTCCTGGCCGAGAAGCGGGCAGGCAAGAAAACTCGCGGGGTCCGGATCCCTCGCCAGGGCGCGGGCACCTCCGTCATTATCGGCGGTCCCAACGCCGGCAAGAGCATGTTGCTGAAGCGTTTTACCCGGGCCAACCCCGAGGTCGCCCCCTATCCCTTTACGACTCATGTCCCTATGCCCGGGATGATGCCCTGGCAGGACGTGTTTGTGCAGTTGGTCGATACCCCCCCGATCACCGCGGACTACATGGAGTCGTACATGCAGGGTCTCGTACGCGGGGCCGAGCTTGTGCTCCTGATGGTGGACCTGGGGAGCGACTCGGGTGTGGAGCAAAGCCAGGAAGTCCTCGACCGCTTCAACAGCGGCAAGACCCGCCTCGGCAAAACGTCGTTCCTGGACGAGGAAGACATCGGAGTATCGTACACCCGGACTTTCGTGGTCCCTAACAAGATCGACCTGCCGGAGGCGGCCGAGCAATTGGACCTCTTCCACGACCTCTGCCCGCTGGATTTCGAGGAATACGCGATCTCGGCGGAGCATGGGACCGGACTGGAGCCGCTGCGCGACGCGATCTACGGGGCGATGGACGTGGTCCGCGTTTACTCCAAGCTCCCTTCCGCCAAGGAGCCGGACCTCCAGCGTCCCTTCACGCTCCGCCGCGGCTGCACCGTGCTGGACATGGCCGGACAGGTCCACAAGGACTTCATCGACGACCTCAAGTTTGCCCGCGTCTGGGGGTCTGCGGTCCACGACGGCACCGTCGTCAAGGGAGATTACGTTGTCCGCGACAAGGACATCGTGGAGCTCCACGTTTAGGAAATGATGAATGATGATTGATGAATGATGAACGGGGAAACCGGCCCGTTGAGATCTTGTCCGTTGTGGAACAGTGACTGACCGTCTATCAATCACCACCGTTCATCATTCATCATTCATCATTCATCATTTCTCCCATGACCAACTCTGATATCGCCGCGGTCTTGGAGCAAATCGCCGACCTCCTGGAGTTCGAGGGGGCCAATCCGTTCCGGGTCCGCGCGTACCGCAACGGCGCCCGCGCGATCCACGACCTCGCTGAGCCCGCAGCCGCTCTGTTGGATGCGGGGGATCGCACCCTGACCGACATCCCCGGCATCGGCAAAGACCTCGCCGAAAAGGTGGCCACGCTAGTGCGGACGGGCTCGCTGCCGCTTTTGGAGGAACTCCTCTCGCGCATCCCGGAAAGCGTGCTGGCGATGCTCCGCGTGCCCGGGTTGGGCCCCAAGCGGGCCGCGGCGTTGTACCACGAGCTGGGCGTCAGCACCTTGGAGCAGCTTCGGGAGGCATGCCAGGCCCACCGCGTGCGCGAGCTCAAGGGCTTCGGCGAGAAGACCGAGGCCGCGATTTTCGCGGGGCTCGACATCGCCGTCGCGGCCCAGGAGCGGACCTACTGGGCCGACGCCGACCAGATTGCCCAAGCCCTGCGACAGCACCTTTCTGCGTGCAAGGCGATCCGGGAGATCGAGCTCGCCGGAAGCTACCGCCGCGGCAAGGACACCATAGGCGACCTGGACATCCTCGTGGTCGCCGCGGATCCCTCCAAGGCCATGGACTGCTTCGCCGCCTTCCCCGGTGTGGCCCAGGAGCTCGCCCGCGGCGACACCAAAATGTCCGTTCGCCTGCAAAGCAAGCTTCAAGTCGACCTCCGCGTCGTGCCCGCGGAGTCGTTCGGGGCCGCCCTGCAATACTTCACGGGCTCGAAGTCGCACAACGTCGTGCTCCGCGGCATGGCCAAGGGCCGGGGGCTGAAGATCAACGAATACGGGGTCTTTCGCGGGGAGAAACAAATCGCCGGGCGCACCGAGGAAGAGGTGTATGCGGCGGTCGATTTGCCGTGGATCCCGCCCGAATTGCGCGAGGCGCGGAGCGAGTTTAACTGGGCGGCTGAAGGGCGCCTGCCCGAGCTGATCGAGCTAGGCGACGTGCGCGGCGACCTGCACGCCCATAGCACCTGGTCCGACGGACAGGCCACGATCGACCAGATGGCCGACGCGGCCCGCCAGCGCGGGCTGAAGTATCTCGCCATCACGGAGCACTCGAAGCGGGCCACGATCGCCAACGGGCTCACCGCCGAGCGGCTGCTTCAGCAGTGGGAGGAGATCGACCGGCTCAACAAGCGGCTCAGGGGCTTCACCGTGCTCAAGGGCGTGGAGGTGGACATCCTGGAGGCCGGCGGTCTGGACCTGCCCGACGAGGTGCTGGCCCAGGCCGATTGGGTCGTGGCGAGTCTCCATTACGGCCAGAACCAGGCGCGGGAGCGGATCACGGCCCGGATCATCGGGGCCCTGGAGAATCCGCACGTCTCGGCCATCGGCCATCCGACCGGCCGGCTCATCAACCGGCGCAGCGCCTACGACGTGGACCTCGACGCGGTGCTGAAGGCCGCCCGCGACAACGGGAAAATGATGGAGCTCAACGCCCATCCCTCGCGGCTCGACCTGGACGACGTGGCCTGCGCCGCCGCCAAGAACTACGGGATCCCGATCGTCATTGCCACCGATGCCCACAACGTCACGGGGCTGGATGCGATGCGATTCGGCGTTCTCCAGGCCCGCCGCGGCGGGCTCACCAAACAGGACGTGGCCAATACCCGGACGTGGCCGCAAATGAAGAGACTCCTTCC
>CAYGZI010000485.1:0-5015 GCA_964354245.1 uncultured Planctomycetaceae bacterium | reverse complement strand
GGATCCCACGCCCCAAGGACCTGGAACCGGACCGGAAGCCCGTCGACACGGGCGCGGTCGTGCTCGGCGACAAGGGAACCATCACGTACGGCTCGCACGGGGCGGGCGGGGTCCGCATCATTCCCGAGGCCAAGATGAAGGTCTACAAACGCCCCGATCCGACGATCCCCCGGGTCCCGCGCGGCCATCATCAAACGGACTGGCTCCAGGCGATCCGCAAGGGCACCAAGGCCGGGAGCGATTTCTCCTACGGCGGGCCGCTCACCGAGCTGGCCATGCTGGGCGTGATTGCCATCAAGATGGCCGGCACGAAGCTGGAGTGGGACGCCGAGGCCATGCGGTTCACCAACTCCGAAGAGGCCAACCGGCACGTCAACCCGCCGTACCGCGCGGGCTGGACGCTGTAACTTGGAAAGGACCGATCAATGCAACGGCGAGACTTCTTGAAGCGTTCGGGAATGGCGGCGGGGTTCTCGTTTGCCGGCACGGTCGCTGGCGGGCTCTACGCCGCGGGCAAACCGGCCGCCAACGACCGGATCGCCGTGGCCGTGGCCGGAGTGCGAGGCCGCGGCGGCAGCTTGCTGGCGGGGTTCGCATCGCTGGGCGAGGTCGAAGTGCGGTACGTGTGCGACCTGGACCAGCGGGTCCTGAAGCAAGCCGTCGCAAGCGTCGCCGAGCGCACCGGCAGGCAGCCGAAGGCCATCAAGGACTTCCGCGAGGCCCTGGACGACAAGTCGCTCCATGCCCTCGTGCTCGGCACGCCAGACCACTGGCACGCAATCCCGACCATCCGCGCCTGCCAAGCCGGCAAGGACGTTTACGTGGAGAAGCCCGACGGGCACAACGCCGTCGAAGGCCGCACCATGGTGGCCGCGGCCAAGAAGTACGGCCGCATCGTGCAGATGGGCACCCAGGCCCGCAGCGGCCCCCACCTCCACGCCGCGATGGATTACATCCGCAAAGGGAACCTGGGGAGAGTGAAGTTTGCCAAGGCGTGGGAGAGCGCGAAGCAGGGCTCGATTGGACACCCGCCCGACAGCACGCCGCCGCCGGACGTGGACTACGACCTGTGGCTCGGCCCGGCGCCGAAGCGGCCGTTCAACGTCCGCCGCTTCCACGGTTCCTGGCGGTGGTTTTTCGACTACGGGACCGGCGACTTGGGCAACGACGGCGTCCATCGGCTGGACATGGCCCGCTGGGGCCTGGAGACCGGCGTGGCGGCCGGCGGCGGCAAGCTCCCCTTGCTGCCGCAGAAGGTCTCGGCCCTGGGCGGCAAGTACTACTTCGACGACGACCAGGAGTGGCCCGACACGCTGATGTCGGTCTACGATTACGGCGACTGCGTGCTCTACTACGAAATGCGGATCTGGACGCCGTATCCGCTGGAGGGAGAGGCCGAAGGGGCGGCCGTCTTCGGCGACAAAGGCTATGTCGTGATCGGCAACGGACGGTGGCGGGCCTTTGACGGCCGGGGGAAGCAGGTCGTGGATCAGCAGGGCAGCTACAACGACATCGGCCACATCAAGAACTTCTTGGAGTGCATGAGGACCCGCCAGAAGCCCGCCGCCGACCTGGAGACGGTCGGCCATCCGTCGAGCCTCTTGTGCCACCTGGGCAATGCCTCGTGGCGCGCCGGGCGCACCCTGCGGTTCGATCCTGCGACCTATACTTTTGTGGGCGATGCCGACGCCAACCGCTATCTCACCAGGCCCGAGTACCGCAAGCCCTGGGTGCTGCCCGAGATCGCGAAACTCTAGTGAGCCGACCGCTACCGGCGAAAGCAGTAGACGGCCGCTTCTTTGATGCTGTGGTGCTCGATCTCGGGGACGGTCCGCACGCGGTAGCGCGCCAGCTCCTGGAGGTTGCTCTTGTCCAGGCCCGGCCGGCCGGGATCGCCGATCAGGACCAGGCGGTCGCCCTCCGCGAAGCGGTGGAGCCACTGGGCGTTCGAGATCCAGTAGCAAACGTCCGCTGCCAGCAGGACCTGCCAGTCGCTGCGGCCGGTTTGGATCACGTCTTCCAGGCTCGGCTCGACCGCCGCGTCGTTGAGCCGCGCGTTCATCTCGATGGCGACCGCTGCCAAAGGGTCGATCTCCGTGGCGGTCACGTGGGCCGCGCCCGCTCTGGCTGCCGCAATCCCCGAGATCCCGCAGCCCGCGCCGAAGTCGAGCACCCGCCGCCCGCTCACCAGTTCCGGATGATCGAGGACGTATCGGGCCAGGGCCTGACCGCTTCCCCAACAAAAGGCCCAATAAGGGCGCAGTCCGGCGTCGTCGAACAGGTGCTTGTCCGAGGCGTGCCAAACCGGGGCATCGTCCCGCAGCAAGTGCAGCCGGAGTTCCGGGCAGAGAGGCGCTGACCGGATGGAGGTGTTCTCCTCGATCAGTCTCAGAGCGAGCTCACGCGTCTCAATAGGCACCACTCTCGTCACCCTTTCCTCGATCCGGAGTCTAAGCCATGCCGGACGGCGGTGCCAGCGGGTCGCGGATCGCCCGGTGGGCGCAAAAGGATCAATTCTGCGGCGCGGACTGCCGAAAAGCGCCCCAGATCCTTGCCGCGAAGCAGTGGGAGCGGCCAGCCTGCTGGCTGGAGATCGCGGCGCAACCTATTGGAAGCAAGTCGTTTACGGGGAGCAATCGCAGGGTTGCCGCGATTGGCACACCCTTTGCACCACCGATGAGTAGGAACAGGGGCATGGTCGGAACGAGGTCACGGAGTCCGGCATCGTTGATGCCCTGAAGGAGCGCTGCGATGGCTCTTGAATTGGCACAACTGCTCCGCGTTGGCAAGCGTCTGACCCAGGCGGCAGGCTACCTGGAGCTGCACATGCCCCAACAGGCGCTCGCGTCTCTGGAAAGCCTGGGGCCGCTCGGACCGTTTGAGGCCGAGGTCGAGTATCTGCGCGGGCACGCCCTGCGCATGCAGCACCGCTACCGCGAGGCCGCGCGCAAGTTCAAGCTCGCGGCCCAGAAACTCCCCGCGCAAAAGGACGAGGCCGCGTGGGTGGCGCTCGCTCAGATCTATCGCCAGGTCGGCGTCGCGCTCAAGGGGCCCCCGGCGTCAGGCCGCGACCGCGGGACCAGTCCGCCCAGGCGTGCGTAACCATAAAGCCGCGACCGGCGGTCGCGCCCCCGGTGCCTTACGTTCGTAGTCCCGCCTTTAGGCGGAAGAATCATCCGGCTCGCAAGAGCCGCCTGAAGGCGGGACTACGAACCCGCCGGCGCCGTCGCGACGTCGGCTAGACATCCCATTTCTCCCCGTAGTTCAACACGGGATAGCTTCGCCAAGCGTCCGCGAGCCACTCCCGTCCCTTTGTTTGCAGGTACCAGTGGACGCTTGAAAACGGCCAATCGGTCCATTTTGTGACGTAGCCGTGCTTCACGGGGTTGTTGTGGATGTAGTTCAGCGTGGTGTAATAATGCGCCTCGGATCGCATGCAGCGGTCCTGGCAGCGATACCACACCTGACGCCCACGCGTGTTGTCTTGTCGGTTCATCTCAAAGGAAGTCTTTCCATGAAGTTGACCGAGGCCGTGCGAAACGCCTCTCATGTCCTCGATGCGGACCAGCACGTGGTAGTGGTTGGGCAGGACAACCCACGCGGCACAGGCGCCGACCAGTTCCTTGATACGCGACAACAACTGGTCCTCGAACCATTGTAGCCGCCCGATGCTCGACAGGATCGGGCGATGCTCGAAGCACGTTCCGGTCACAATACGGTACTGCCCCGGAGCCTCCAGGTGGGGCGGTCCGTGCCACGGATAACCACGCTGCCTCCGCTCGGCAACGGCCGCGGCTCGCTGCTGCGGCGTCCACGTTTGGTAATCATACATTCCCTTTCCCCTCACGTTCCTTGCCCCGTTCGCACTCCCGTTCGTAGTCCCGCCTTCAGGCGGTATGAGCCTCGCGCTCGTGTGAACCGCCTGAAGGCGGAACTACGAACGTTCGGGACTACGAACGTTTGCTCTCAGAACTCCACCAGCCCGGCCCCTTCGACCGTGGTGCACGGCATGGCCGCGGGCTCCAGCCCGCGCGGGCGGTAGTACTTGGCGGCCAGCGCCCGGCGCAGGGCTTCCACCGACTCCTTCTCGACCAGCACCATGATGCAGCCGCCCAGCCCGGCCCCCGCGATCTGTGCCCCGGCCACCCCCGGCACCGCCGACGCGAGATCCACCATCTGGTCGATCTCCGGCGTGCTGCACGCGTAGTAGCCCGGCTGCATGTACAACTGGGCCATAAGCACGCGGTTCGGGTTCTCGCTGGCCAGATCGGCGATCAATCGTTGCAGCGATTCGTCGCTCGGGCTTGCGGCCGCAGTCTGATACGCGCCGTCGGGGCCCGGGCGGCTGACGCGGTCCCCGTCGTGGCTGATCTTCATCAAGCGCCCGAAGGTCTCCACCTGCCCCGATTCGATCAGCTCCGGGCAGAGCCCGCTGCGCAGGATTTCTGCAATTCCGAACAAGAGCACGCCGCGGGGCCAATAGGCCGGAGGCTCGGCGTGGGTGGCAAAATTCGCCTCCACAAGCTCGCGGTGCTCCCGGGAGAGCATGTTCTGGAAATCCTTGCGGGTCATGCGCTCCGGGACCTTCAAGAGCCAGCGGTAGACGTCGCTGGTCGTGCAACCGAGCTGGGCCGGGTTCAGGTCGCGGAGATGCTCGACCGAACCGGCGATCTCCGGGCATCGCTGTTTGAGCAGGGCGAATCCGAGGTTGTAGGCGGCGATGCGGGCGTTGAACTCGTGGCGGGCGGTGGCGCTCTTGGCCGCCTTGACGTGGCTGTTGGCGATGACCACCCGGTAGCCCGCCGGGGCGTCGATGATCTTCTCCACGCGGAAGGGCAGGTAGCCCACGTGGGCGATCTTCCCGCGCTGGCCGAGGTAGATGGCGGCGTGATCGCCGGCGCCGCCGCGCGAGCCGACGAACCATTCCCCCTCGCCGCAGAGGTCGATGAACTGCTGGCTGGTGAGGTCGAACCCGTTCAGGGCGATGGCCGATTGCAGCGTGGCCACGACGATGG
>CAYGZI010000484.1:0-5016 GCA_964354245.1 uncultured Planctomycetaceae bacterium | reverse complement strand
TCGCCGGCGCCGGCTTCCAGCCGCAGTTGCCCGCCCATGTCTTGAGCCAAACGCCGGCTCAGCGCCAACCCGAGCCCCACGCCCGGTGCAGAATGCGCCGCCTCGCGGGCCGACTTGGAGAACGCGCGGAACAGGCGGGCGCGCATTGCCGGGGCAATCCCCGGGCCGTGGTCGCGGACCCGCATGCGCACGCTCTCGTCGGACGATTCCACCGCCAAGTGAATCCGCTTATCCTCGGCCGCCGCCGCGTACTTGCAGGCGTTGTCCACCAGGTTGAAGAGGATCTGCTCCGCGGCCGAGGGATTGGCGCACACGACCGTTTCCATCGCCGCGGGGTCCCCTTCCACGACCAGCTCCATCCCGGCCTGCGCAGCCCGATCGGCCAGGCGCCCGCGGCACGCATCGACGATCCGGCCCACGGGCAATGCCTCGACGTGGCCGTCGATCCGGCCGCGCTCCAGCCGGGCATAAGCCAGGACGTTCTCCACCAGGTGAGTGAGGCGCGCGGCCTCGGCGCGGAGCGTCTGGAGGTACTGTTTCTGCTGGCCGGGGTCGGCGACCATGCCCTCGCCGAGCATCTCCGTGTAGATATGGAACGTGGTCAGCGGCGTGCGGAGCTCGTGGGTCACGGCCGAGACAAAGGCGGCCCGCCGCTCGCTCAGGCGGATCACGCCACCCAAAAGCGAGGCTACGGCGACGGCAGCCGCAAGGAAACACCCCCAGGCAATCAGCAGCGGGAGCCGGACCAGCGAGCCGGCGTCCTCGCCCTCCGGCGCCGCGGTCCCCGGCAGGAGGCGGGCCGGCAGGGCCGCGAGCATCCGCCCCTCCGGCTCGTCGGGGCCCTGGACGAGCGGCTCCAAATCGGCGCCGGGCAACAGATCGGCGATCATTTCCAACAGCCACGTCTTGACGCCCGGCCAATCCAGGAGACAGCCCTGCACGTACTCCTTTCCGCCAAAAACGACCCGCCGCGCCAAGAGCAGCTCGCCGCCGACCCACAGAGGCTTCATCAACACCGCCATCGCCTCGGGCGACGGCGGCAAAAAGTCAGGGAGGTCCAAGTACTCGTTCTGCACTTGGATCGCGTTCGCGGTGTTCTGGAGCACGGCCCGGTTCCGCTGATCGAATTCCTCTGCCCCGCGTCCGCGAGCGGCTCCTTCCGGGCGACGAAGTCCCTGTAGCGTGCGACTGCCGACCAACAGCGGCGGCACCCCGAAGCCCGGCCCCGGAAAGACCGGTTCGGGCTCGGGGAGCATCGCCAGGAGCTGCTTCCGGTCGACAAGCGCGGCAACCCGCGCAAGGTGTCTTCGGGCCTCCTGGACCGCCTTCTCGGAAAGATAGCGGGGCACGGCCAACCCGTGCATGGCGTCGGCCGGCACGCGCGGCGAGCCGATCCGTCCGTCCGGGTCGATTTGGAAGTGAACCGACACATGGGACCAGACGTCGGGCAGCAGCGGCGACGGATACCACCATTGCCCCCCGGGGCCGGGTTGAGAGAGTCCACCTTGAGGCCGCGGGATAGAGCGAAGCGTCTGGTAGGCGTACACCGGCTGGGCACTCTCCCGGGCGAGAATGGGCACCAGGGCCGAATCCATGCGCCAGAGGGCCAGGAAGACGTTTTCCTCGACCGCCGCTTGCCGCCGGGCTTCTGCTTCCGCCTCCTCCAGGCGCAGCGCCGTCAGGCTTACCCAGCCCATCGCCGCCAGCGCGACGAAGAGGCAGATTGCGAAGGCCAGCCAGAGGGTCCAGGAGTGTCGCATGGTCAGGGGCTCGAAGAGAATGATGAATGATGATTGATGAATGATGAATGACGAGCATCGTTCCGCACCACACTGCGAAACCGTTCATCCTTCAGAATTCCCCATTCATCATTCATCATTCATCGTTTTTGGCCGCGAACATGTATCCCTTTCCTCGCACCGTGAGCAGCACCGCCGGACGTTCCGGGTCGTCGCGGAGCTTCTCGCGCAATCGCGCGACGTGCATGTCGATGGTACGCGTGGGAAGCCCGCGGGGGCTGATCCGCCAGACGTTGGCCAGCAGCTCCTCGCGGGCGATGGCCCGGCCGGCATTGGCGGCCAGATAGCGCACGAGCTCCACTTCCCGCTCGGAGAGTTCCTCGCGCTGGCCGTCGTCGAACTGCACCTCGCGGCGGTCCAAATCGATCCTTGCCCCCGGGATGGGAACGACGGCCATGTCGCCGGGCCTTTCCGGCGACCGCCTCAGCACGGCCTCCACCCGGGCCAGAAGCTCCTTGACGCTGAACGGCTTGACCACGTAGTCGTCCGCCCCGTCGCGCAGGCCGCGCACTCGGTCGGCCTCTTCGCCCCGGGCGGTGAGGATGATCACCGGCAGGGTCGGGCGCAGGCGGCGGACCTCGCGGAGGATCTCCAGCCCGTCGCGCCCCGGCAATACCAAATCCAAGAGCAACAGATCGAACTCGGATCGCGTCGCGAGCTCCAGGCCCTGATCGCCGTGGCCCGACTCCAGCACGCCGTAGCCCGCAAATCGCAGGGCATCGACAATCCCGCGGCGGATCGCCGGATCGTCTTCGATGGTCAGAATCCGGGGTTTGGGCGTGGCGGTGGTCATCTCTTTGAGCGTAGCTTATTGCGGGTGGGGGTGCCAGTCCGAGGGCTATCAGCCATCAGCTTTCAGCTATCAGCTTCCAGCTATCAGCTCTGGCTGACCGCTGATAGCTGATAGCTGATTGCTGATCGCTGATAGCTGACCGCTGACCGCTGATAGCTGATAGCTGACAGCTTCCCTTCAATTCGACGGCACGTACCGCTCGTACTGATACTTGAGCGTCTTGGTCTCGCCGGGCTCGAGCGTCGCATGCCACCGCACCGAGCCCTGACGCTCCAGGAGACGGAGCTTCTCGGGATCGGCCGAGATGGTGCCGCCCGAGTCCGCCGAGATCGGCTTGCCCGGGATCGGGTTAGTGATGACGATCTCGACCGTCCGCTTCTCGAAGTTTCTGAGCTTGAGCGTTCCGTCGAGGGTGACCAGGTCGAAATTGACCTTGTCGGCGGGTGCATAGACCTTCAACTGGCGCCTGGACTCATTCTCGGTCTTCTCTTGGGCCACGTTGATCGCGGCCGTGACGGGCAGCTCGCCCTTGGCCCCCTTGGGGGTGTAGCGCAGCAGGTCCTCGCTCAAGGGGCTGTCGGCGCTGAGGGCCAGGCAGGGGCCGGTGGTCCACGGCGTGTCGGTCGCGTTGTGCAGCACCAGCGAATGCTCCATCGCGCTCGGCGGGGTCCAGCGGTAGATGTGGGAGTATTTGATCCGCTTGGTGAAGAGCGTGACGATCGCCTTCTCGCCGCGGCGGAGCGTCAGGTCTTTCTTGGTGTAGACGGTATAGTCGGTGGCCGCTGCGGCGTCCAACTGCGGAAGGTTCTTGAGCATTCCGGCCACGTCGCCCGCGGGCGCCTCCACCGGCCGCTCGACCACGCCTGCCGCCTCCAACTGCGGGGCCGTCATCGAGTTGGAGACGATGGCCGCCCGGTTCATGATCTGGGTCTGCACTTGCTGGGGAACGCCGGCGGTGGGCACCGCGCCGCCGATCGAGCGGATCACCTGGCCGACCGCGATCGGCGCCAGGTATTCGGTGTGGACGAAGTGGGGCACGCCCACGACCAGGTGAACGTCGGTGTGGACCAGGTCCTCGGCCTCGTTGACCAGCGTGCCGCGGAGCGTCAGCTCCGCGTTGTCGTCGTCGAGAACCTTCAGCGTGTAGTCGGGGATCCAGGTGATCCCCTTGCGCAGATAGGCCATTCCCAAGGTGGTCTTCTCGGGCCTCTTCTCGGCCTCGGCGGCCAGGTGGATCCGCAGCGGAAGCTCCAGGACCTGCATCTTGGCGATTCCTTCCAGCGGCACGGCGAAGCTGCTCTGCTCGTCCTCCAGGACCACGAATTCCGGCCCCACCGAGACGAGCTTCCCGGCCGACGACCGGTCCTGGGCCTTGTGTTTGTAGTGCAACTGGACCTTCAGGTTCTTGCAGGCTTCCAGGCGGGCCCGCTTGACGGCCGGATCCTTGGCGGCGTCGCGCCCGTCGAACTCGACGATCTCCCCCGGTCCCGAGCCGACGATGTCCACGACCTCCTTTTCGCTGCGGGCGTAAATGGCCAAGGTGCCGAACAGCGCGGGCGGGACTTCTTTGGCAACGCACCAGCCCTCGCGCAGCGTCACGTCGCCTTCCCGCATGAAGAATCCCAGGCCGTTCTTGAACACCGCGACCGTCTTGGTCTGCGGTTTCCAGAGGTGAGGATTGCCGTCGGCGTCGGATGAGGCCGTTGTCGCCGCGGGGATGCCGGGGGCGGCGCTGCGGTACATCGACGGGGGCGCAGCTCTCCGGGCGTCGGGGGCCCTGGCGGGTCCTTGGGCCAGGGCGGCCGTCGCAGCCACGATCGTCAACCATGCCCCTGCAAAACTGGCCTGCTGCACAAAGGTCCTGCGGAATCTGCCGTCGCTTCTCATGAGTGGTCTCCCTGAAACTGAGTCGAGCCAACGTGCTGGACGGCCCGCGGTTGCCATTGCCGGCAACGATGCGCAGGGCCGATCGACCAACTCAAGTCTAGTGGGGATCCACCTCTTCGAGTGTAACGGGTTTGTAACCGCGCTGCTGGTGCGCGCGCAAGCCGCGGCACAAGTGCCGCGGCTAAACCCTCACGATTCCACGTAGCAGTCGAGCACCCGGATCGCGCTCCAAGTGGCCGAGTGCTTGTCGAGGAAATCGGCGTGCTCGGGCGAGTCCTGGTAGGCATCGTGCGCGGCCCGGTCGCGGAAGACGAGGTAGAGCGCCACGTCGAAATCGCGGTCGCTGATGGACCACTGGATCTCCTCGGCGAGCGTTCCCGCGGCGAAGAAGACCGTGCCCGGGTGGGACGACAGGTACTTCTTGCAGTCGGCCACGAGCCGCGTCTTGCTCTCTGGGGAGCGGTCCTTGAGGGTGAACAGAACGGTGTGGGCGAGCATTTTTTCGTCGGGCATGACTGGCTGTTCTCCGCGGTAAGT
>CAYGZI010000483.1:0-5017 GCA_964354245.1 uncultured Planctomycetaceae bacterium | reverse complement strand
GCGAAAACGGGACTGTCCCCCTCTGCCGCGCAGGCAAATGAGGGGACGTTCTTCGTGCAGAACGTCTATCAAAGCTGGCCGCCGCTGCCGCCCGGCAGCGTCAAGCGGCTCCGCATCGTGCAGGTCTTGCCGAAATCGACCTGGCACGCCAACAACCCGCCGCTGGGGCTCCCCAGCATCTCGCCGGGTAAGCAGGTCTTGGGCACGGTGCCGGTCGAGGCGGACGGATCGGCCTACTTCCGCGCCCCGGCCGGGATCCCGGTTGCCTTCCAGGCCCTGGACGAAGATAGCCAGGCGGTCCAGGTCATGCGGAGCCTGGCCTACTTACAGCCGGGAGAGAGCGCCTCGTGTGTCGGCTGCCACGAGCCGCGCACGACCGCCCCTGCCCAGCGGCGGGCAGCCCTGGCCGCTGCGCGCGAGCCCTCGGTGATCCAGCCCGGCCCCGACGGCTCCAATCCGCTGTGCTACCCGATCCTCGTCCAGCCGGTGCTCGACAAACGGTGCGTCTCTTGCCACAGCCCCCAGAAGCCGGAGGGCAAGGTCATCCTCACCGGCCAGCCGCAAGGGCATTACACGGTCTCCTACAATGCCCTGGCCCGGCTCGTGCCCTACTCCGACTGGGGCGCCAAGCCGGGCGACTTCCGCAGGGTCAACAGCGAGCCGACCAGCGCGATCGACTTCTTCGGCGCCCGAGGCTCCAGCCTCACGCGGTTGCTCCGCAACGGCCACTATGACGTGAACCTGAGCCCCGACGAGTGGGAGCGGCTCATCACGTGGATGGACGCCAACGTGCTCTTCTACGGCACGTTCGACCCGGCCGACCAGGCCCGCCAACGCCGCGGGGAGCGTATCGCCGGGCCGAAGCTGCAGTAGGCTGGAGACAGGAGACAGGAGACAGAAGGCTTCGCGGACCGCCAGTCCTCTTCCGTTCATCATTCATCAATCAGCACTCATCAATCAGCACTCGTCCCTCATCCTCAGTCCCCCAGCCCGACGGCCATGCCCACGATCCAATCGCGGAGCCGGTCGGGGAGGAACCTCGCGGCGAAGATGGCCCAGCGGGTCTGGCTGCCGAGCGGATAGCGGGTCTTGGGGCGCCGGCTGGTCAGGGCGTGGACCACCGCCCGCACGACCTTCTGGACCGGCATCCCTTGCTCGGCCTGGCGATGGGACATCGCACGGAATGCGGCGATGTCGCGGCCGTAGAGGTCGTCGAGCCGTGGGCCTGCTTGTTGGGCGAGCCGGTCGGCCTCGGCCTCGGTCTTCTCCCAGATCGGGGTCTTGACGCTACCCGGCTCGACCACCGAGACCGCGATGCCCCAGCGGCGAAGCTCCGGGCGGAGGGCGTCGGTGATCGCCTCCAGGGCGAACTTGCTCGCGCAGTAGGGTCCCAGGAAGGGCACGGCGAGCCGGCCGTTGAGCGAGCCGACGTTGACGATCCGGCCGCGGCCGATGCGCAAGAGCGGCAGCATTGCCTGGGTCACGGCCACCGGGCCGACGACGTTGATCTCCAGTTGCCTGCGGAGCTGCTCCAGGGGGATCAGCTCCAGCGGTCCGGCCACCACGATGCCGGCGTTGTTTACGAGCCCCCAGAGCCCCTCGTCGCCCACGGCTGCCGCCACCGTGCGCGCTGCTTCCGCGATGCCGGCCGGGTCGGTCACGTCGAGCGTCACCGGCGTCAGGCGGCCGGTGGCCTGCTGGCGAAGCCTCTGTGCGGCCGCGTCGGTGCGGACCCCCGCAAACACGCGGAACCCGCGGCGGTCCAGCTCCAACGCGCAGGCCGCACCGATCCCGGTGGAGGCCCCGGTAATGACGACCGCACGGTCGATCGAGTCTTGCTGCTTGCTCATCCCACGATCTTCTTAATACCCCGAACATCGTCATCGTCGATTACCTCCGAGGCTTGCCCAAGCCAGTAGCCCTTGCGCTTCAAGTACCTGTAAAGGTCGTCCCCTTGCTCACCGCCCAGCTCGGTAAATCGCGAGTACACCACACACGTAGACCACTCATAGTCTGGCGAATACGGATAGAAGTAGTATTTCCTGGAGTAATCATCCAGGCACTTCCTGCCCTTTCTCGCATTGATCGTAGTGAACGCGTCCTTGATTTCAAAGCATCCAATGAAGCGTTTAGACCCGGTCGGCCTGACAAAGAGCCTCGAAGGCACCGTGACAAGATGGCTCGTCGTGTAGAAATGAATCCTATTCCAATGGTCACATTCAATGAACTCAGCGTTCTCCTTGTTGAAGCCAGCTACTCTATACACTCCCTTCTGGACTTTGAGCGGCGCAAGAATGCCGTTCCTCTTCAATCTTGCAGTTTTGTCGCTTATCACCGCAAACGAATAGACCTCTTCAAAATGCTTCGTCCTGGAGAATTCCCAATAGGCAAGCAAGCGATCTGGCCCACGCTTGATGAGGGGACTGAAGTAGTCGCTGAGACGTACGAATATGACCTTCCCCGTGAAGTGCCTTCTAATCCTCTTGCGTAGCTCTTTTACGCTAGCGTCTTCGTCCCAGTAGACAATGTAGAGCGCTGCATAGCCCTCCTCCAGTTTTTTGAGGTCGCCGGGTTTCCGCAAGTCGTGCGGCGCATGATCATAAAACTTACTGAGGTTGTATTCAAACTCAATTGCTTCTGCCGCACCCGTCTTGTCGGTCATGGACGCATCTGGAAAACGCAACTGGATGGTACTGATTCGTTTGTTTTTGAACGCACCAATTCTCTGCCAGTATCTGCTGAACAAGTACACGACGCCTTGCTCCTGCCTCGAGAAGATTGGTTCCTCCATGGCACTTGCCTCCGATTTGGTGCTTTGGGCAAAGAACGGACTATAGGGTGGGACAAGCGCAGCGCAGTCCCACCAAGCTCATGTTCCCCTATTGTCGGGCTTCGCGAATGAGACTGACCGCCGCATCGACCTCCCCGTATCGACGGCGTAGCTCCTCGGTCATCCTCTCAGAGCGGACCCGGACGCGGCGGGACAACTCAGAATCCACCGGCGTGCCGGCAATCACGTGCCCAAGCACGGCCTCCAGATCGGCCGCGCTCTGCGAGTCGGCTCCGGTACTTGCCGTTTCGCTGGCCATGGTTGTATTATCCGACGCAACCAATGCCGTGTCAATCCGAGCAGCGGCGACGCCATGGGGAGATAGGGCGCCGGAAGACTGTCTCTTCCGGACTTGATCGTTTCGGAACACGTCAAATTCGATCTCTCCAGTAGCCGGGACGCCGCTTCGCGTGGGCGATGGCCACAACAAGAATACGGTTCCGGACCACGCGGTAAACGATCCGAAAAGGGAAGCGTCTTACGGGGCATTCCCGATGAACGTCATCCACTGCCGCAAACCGCTCGGGACTACGCGTTACGGCAGCCAGTGCCGCGTCGATGGCATCCGCAAAACGCACTGCCGCCTGCAAGCTTCGCTGGACGTACCAGTCAAACGAGTCGTCGAAGTCCCGACGGGCTCCCGGGAGATAGTCAACGGGTAGCACTGGGCACCCTCAATCCTGTAGTCCCGCACGGCGCAGTGCGTCGGCCCGGATTTGCTCCCAAGGCACCGCTTGAACCGGACCCGAATCGTACTCGGCCGATCGCCGCTGGATCTCCGCACGCCACTCGTCGCTCAGCGGCGGAAGGGCCTCGACGGGCACCGTGTCCCACAGCGCCTCGGTCAACTGGATTCGCTCGACAACCGGCAAACGACTCGCTTCAGCAAGCACCGTCTCGTAATCGGGCATGGCAACACCTCCACCACGAATTCTATCCTCATCTCACCCCGTCTGCGAGCGGATTGCCGCGAAGTAGGCCACCAGGACCGCGGCGATCACGTACATCGGCCACTTCACGTCGCGGCCCTGCCCCGAAATCAGCTTGACGATCGGATAGCCGATGAACCCGAGGGCCAGGCCGTCGGCAATCGAGTAGCTTAAAGGAATCCCCACGACGATGAGGAACGCCGGCATGGCCTCGGCGAAGTTGGACCACTCGATCTTCGCGATGCTCATCATCATCATCGAGCCCACGACCACAAGCGCCGGGGCGGTGATCGGCGCGTAGCTGCCGACCATCTTGATGATCGGCGAGAAGAACAGGGCCAAGATGAAGAGCACGGCCGTGGTCAAGGCCGTCAGCCCTGTCCGCCCGCCCTGCTGCACGCCCGCGGTGCTCTCGATGAAGCTCGTCACCGTGCTCGTGCCGCAGACCGCCCCCACGACCGAGCCCGCCGCGTCCGACAAAAACGCCTGCCGGGCCCGCGGCAGTTGGTTGTCCTTCATCAGCCCGGCCCGCTCCGCCACCGCCACCAGCGTGCCCAACGTGTCGAAGACCACCATGAAGAGGAAAATGAGAACCAGCGGGATCATCGGCCTGGAGAGAGCCCGGATCACGTCCAGCTTGAAGAACGTGTTGTCCACGAATTCCTCGAACGGCGGCTTGGAGACCAGGGCGTCGGCGACCTCGAACCCGTGCGGGCTCATGAGCATCGACTTGGTGACGACCTCGTCCTGAGCGATCCGGTCCGGGGCGTAGAGCCATGCGGCTTTCAAGAACACGGAGAGGATCGCCGCGGCGACGATCCCCCAGAAAATCGCCCCGGGCACGCGCCGCGCACAGAGCCCCGCCGTCAGCAGCAGCCCGAAGAAGAATACGATCAGGTCCGGAGAGGCAAGCTGGTGGTTCATGGCCAGCGTGTCCATTTCGGGCCTCGCTGCCCGGAGAATCACAATCAGCCCGGAGTTTTTCAGCCCGATGAAGGCGATGAACAGGCCGATCCCTCCGGCCATGGCGTGTCTCATGCTGGGGCCGGTGGTGTCCAAGAGGACTTGCCGCAGGCCGCAGAGCGAGAGCAGGAGAAACAAGACCCCGGAGACAAACACGACCCCCAGCGCGACCTGCCAGTCCGAGGTCTCGCCGGGCGCCAGCGTGCCGGCTTCGACCTGCTGGCGGATCATTGCCGCGGCCGCGGGCAACACCGTGAGCAGAAAGAAGAAGTTCTCGCCCATGCCCGGGGCCTGG
>CAYGZI010000482.1:0-5037 GCA_964354245.1 uncultured Planctomycetaceae bacterium | reverse complement strand
CTGCATGCACATGTTGTCCACGATGCGGTCCTCAAACTCGATCCCCGAGGAGGCGAACTCCTCGGCCACTCGCCGGGCGGTCGCCAGAAACAGCCCGTCGGTGTGCTTCATGATGTTCGCCTTGTGGACCGCGGTGACTTTTCGGCGGCCGTTCTGGATGGCGTACTGGAAGGCGTAGCGCACGATCCGCTCGGTGGCGGAGACGCTGATGGGCTTGATCGACACTCCAGTCTCGGCGCGGCCGGTCTTCACGGGGCGGTCGGGAGAGAGCCGGTTGATGCAGTCGAGCAGCTCCGCGGTCTTGGGCCCCCCGGCCTCGAACTCGACGCCCGCGTAAAGGTCCTCGGTGTTCTCGCGCACGATCACCAGATCGACCGGCACGCTGCTAAAGAAGCTCCGCACGCCGGGATAGTGCTTGCAGGGGCGCACGCAAGCGAATAGCCCCAATTCCTGGCGCAGGAAGACGTTGATGCTGCGGAAACCCGTGCCGACGGGCGTTGTGACCGGGGCCTTCAGGGCGCATCGCGTGCGGCGGATGCTGTCGAGGACTGCGGCCGGCAGGGGGGTGCCGGTCCGCTCCATGACCTCGATTCCCGCCTCCTGAACGTCCCACTGGATCTTCACTCCGGTAGCATCCACGCATCGCCGGGCCGCCTCGGCCAATTCCGGGCCCACGCCGTCGCCGGTGATCAAGGTCACGTCGTGCGGCATATTGGCACCTTCTCCACTCTTTCGGGGTCCCATTGGCAGTGAGCGGATCAGACTATCAGGCGTCCGGAGGGTGGTCAACCCACCCTTTGGGTTATAGCCCCGCTTGCTGCACGGTGGAAGCCGCGTAGCGATATTACCCCCACCGGATTGAAATGGGGCAGTTTCGGCGGATGAGCGGAATCCTGGCGGGCCTTCCTCCGTCTATAATGTACTGGAGTGGTCGTGGTCCGTCCCCGTCCGTTCAGCGTCCCCGGGATTCCAATGGCCAGCGGAACAGCCCCCCCCTCAGACGTGGTGCCGGCGCAGGTCGCGGCCCGGTCGGCCTCTCCCAGCGAGGCCCTCATCGAAAACCGCCTGCGCATGACCCGGCGCCGGGTCAGGACGGTGGACCTGGCCCATCGGCTCACCGCTCTGGCGGCTGCGGTCTTGGCGTACCTTTTCGCCGTGGCCATGGTGGACCACTGGGTCGTCACCGGCGGACTGGGATTCTGGGGGCGGTTTCTGGCTTGGGCCCTCATGATGACGGCGGGGTGGTACTACTTCGTCCGCCTGGTCGTGCCGCTCGTGGTCTTCCCGATCAATCCCGTCTTCGCCGCCCACGCCATCGAACAGGGGTGGCCCAGCTTCAAGAACAGCCTGATCAACTTCCTCTTCCTTAGGCGCGAGCGCGCAGCGCTCGTCAACGACGATCTGGCACGCCGGGTCTACCAGGGACTCGAATCCCAGGCAGCCGCCGGCCTGAAGCACGTCTCGTCCGAAACCGCGGTGGACCGATCGCACCTGGTCCGGGTGAGCTGCCTCCTGGCGGGCGTGGTTGCCATCTGCTGCCTCTATCTGGCGATCTCGTCGAAGAGCCTTCTGGCCTCGTTTGGCCGCGTGCTTTGGCCGTGGGCCTCGATTCCGGCGCCCACCTGGGTGACGATCGACGCGGTGGAGCCGGGCGACACCGTGGCCTACCAGGGCGACACGATCCCCGTCTCCGCGGAAGTCCACCGCTTGAAGGCCAACCAGCCGGTCCACCTGGTCTACAGCACGGCCGACGCTCGAAGCGTCGATCAAACGCTCCCCATGTCCGTCCCGCCCGGAGGCTACCGCTACCAGGCCGAGCTGCCGCCCGGCCAGTCGGGACTCCAGCAGGACGTGGTTTACTGGCTCATCGCTGGCGACTGCACGACCGGGCGGTTCCGCATCGAGGTGCAAACGCCGCTGTCGATCGGGGTCGATCGCGTCGAGTACAAGTACCCCGCCTATACGGGCTTGCCGCCGCGCACTGTCATGCGCGAAGGGGACCTGCGGGCGATCGAGGGGACCGAAGTGGCCCTCCACGCGACGGCCAACCGCCAGATTGCCTCCGCGTTTGTCGACCTGGAGGGTGATGTCCGGCAGTCCGTGAGGATGGACACCAGCGGCATCGCCGCCACGGGGCGATTCACGTTGAAGCTGAAGGCCGAGGACCCGAAACAGCCCGAGGCCGGGAGGCGGCCGGAGTTCACGTCCTATCGGCTTCGCTTCACCGACGCAAAGGAGCGCGAGAATCGCCGCCCGGTGCGGCACGGAATCGAGGTGGATGCGGATCAGAGGCCCAAAGTCCGCTTCGTCGCGCCGACCGAGAATGAGGTCCCGCTCTTGGCCACCGATTCGCTGGAGCTGAAGGTGGCGGCGGAGGACGATTTCGGGCTGCGGCGCCTGGTCGTGAAGGCCGAAGTCGCCGGCAAACCGCTGGAAGGCATTGCGCCGCTCTTGGAGGTCTCCGCGCCGCAAAAGGCCCAGCAAGGACCGGTCGAGAAGAGCTATCCGTTCAGGCCGTCGCAGTGGAACCTCAAAGGCGGAGACCGGGTAACATACTGGGCCGAAGCGTACGACAACAAGGAGGAGACCGACAAGCCCGCCTTCCAGAAGACCGAGACCGAGAAGCGGACGATCGTGATCGTTGCGCCCGAGCCCCAACAGCAGCCGCGCGAGGGCGGCCAGGGCAACGACAACCGCCAGGGCGCACGTGCGAAACCGGGGACCCCGCCGGACCAGAATCCCCAGCCCGGCCAGTCGGAAACGCAACCGCCCGCAGGACCCGGCGAAGGACCGAAACCACCGGAAGGTGCTAAGACGGAGCCGCCTCCGCCCACCGCGGGTGAGCAACCGAAACAGCCCGAGCAGGAACCCGGTGCGTCTCAGCCCGGCGCGCAAGGGCCGGACGGCGCCGGAGGCGCCGGTCAACGCGAGTCTTCGACTCCAGACGGCGCGCAGCCAGGGGCTCCAAAACCCGGCTCCCAGGCGGACAAGCCCGAGGAGCCGATCAACGGCCAGACGAACCCCGGCGAGGCGGTGGATAAGATCCTCCAGTATCGGGACCAGCAGGGGAATCAAGCAAAGGGCAAGACGCCTTCCGGCCAGGAAAACCCCAAGCCCGGCGAGCCCGGGCCGCAACAGCCCGGCGAGCCCAAACCGCAGCCCGCAGGCAAACCAGGCCCCGGCGAGCCAAAACCCGCCGCTCCCCAGCAAGGCGCCGAGCAGCCCAAGGAGCCGGGGCAAGACGCTGCCGGCGGGACCGGGGGCGAGAAGCCCAAGCCGCAAGAGACACAAGACAATGGCCCCGGTGCCAAGCAACCTTCGGGCATGTCCGGAACCGAGGGCGCAAAGCCCGGTCCATCGCAGCCCCAGAAGGGCGCCGCCGGATCCGGCGGACAAGGCGAGAGTTCGTCGCCGTCCCCAAAGTCGCCTTCTCAGGAGACTCCGCCGAAGGAAAAGACCGCATCGGGTGGTACAGCCGATCCGCAGCCCTCCGGCCAGCAGGGGCCCGGAAGCAAAGACGCAGCCTCGGGGCAGACTCAAAAGCAGGGCCCGGGCGAGCGTCAGCCGATCGGAAAGGCGAAGCCCGACGCCGAGCAGACCGGCCCTGGCGCCAAGCCCGACGCTCGAAACGTCCCCGGCGAGGCCGTGCAGCCTGGCGAGGCCACCAAGCCGGGCGTCAAACAGGGGACTGACTCCGCAGCAGCAAAGCCCGCCCCCAAGGAACCAGGAGAGACGCAAGCCCCAGGCAACCTAGCGGAGCCAGGGACCGAGTCTAAGCCGTCGGGGAGCGGAGGAAGCGGTGCGGCCCGGCCGGGCGCCAAAGAGAAGCCGCCCGGGGCGCCCGAAAAGACGCCGCAATCCAAGGGAGCCGTGCCCAAGCCCGAACAAGGCCCTGCCGGTGCCGGCAGCACAGCGGGTCAAGCCCAACCCACTCCCGCGCCCCAAGACGCCAATCAGTCGCCCCAGAAGGAGCCGACGCAGCCAAGTCCGCAATCGACGGGCGAGAAGCCCGGCCTGGACGAGCCGCCTTCGCCCAGCATCAGTGACCGCACCTCTAAGAACAAGGGGGATGCGTCCGGAGACCGTTCGGCAAAGGGTGGTGCGGGCGGCGGCAAGAAGGCCGACCGGCCCGGGAAGAGCCAACCCGGCGAAAACGCGCCGGCCGACGACGGCGGCCCCACGAAGCAGCAAGGACCGGGCGACGTCGGCCAGAAAGCCGGAAACGAATCCAAGTCGGACCAGGGCACCGGCCAGTCGAGTCCAAAGGGAGACGGCCAAGGCACTGGCGCCTCCAAGCAGCCCAGCGGTAAGCAACCGCCGGACCAGGCGAAGGGTAAGACGGAAACGCCCAATGGCCCGGGCAGCAAGCCCGATGCCCCGGGCACCGGGCGTGCCGCGGACAAGGGGCCGCACGAGAGCGGCGCCACGGGCACGGGGAATCCCGCGCGGGGCGGTTTGCCCGGCGATGCCCGAGGCTCGCAGCCGCCCCAGCCCGAGCAGCCCTCGCGTCCCGACGATCCCAACCTGGAGTACGCGCGGCAGCGGACCGTCTTGGCGCTCCGCACGCTCCAGGAAGAGCTGGCCAAGGAAAAGAGCCCGCTCTTGGAGCGGCTCGGCTGGACGCCTGCCGACGCGGAGAAGTTCCTCCGCCAGTGGGAAGCCATGATGAAGGCCGCCCAGGAGCAGGGGCCGCGGGCCAAAGAGGCCAAGCAGGAGTTCGACCAGGCATTGCGCAGCCTCGGCCTGGCGAAGCGGAGCACCCGGACGGCGAGCGACCAGACCCGCAAGGACCAGGTCCAGTCCCAGGACCCCGGCCGGTTCGCCCCGCCCCCGGAGTGGGCCGAGCTTTTCGAGGCCTACAACAAGGGCGTCGGCTCGGGGAAGCCGTAGGAAGTGTCGCGATTGGCTGGGCAATTCCCGGAGAGTGGCACCGTGTCACGGGCTGCCTTTCCGCTGCCGAATGCCTCTCAGACTTGACGGACGCAGCGGCTGGGGTTGGACCGGCTGCTCAGCGTGCTGCTGCCTCGGGGCGATGGA
>CAYGZI010000481.1:0-5038 GCA_964354245.1 uncultured Planctomycetaceae bacterium | reverse complement strand
CCATTTCCGTCACGTCCATGGCGCCCGCGACTCGCAGCAGCTCCAACAGATCCGGAACTCCGAAGACAGCCTCGGCGCCCAGCTCCGGATGCTCGGCCTCCTGGAGGCCCACCTCCAGGCCGGCACCATCGATCTGACCCAAGTCGACCAGTTCCGCCAGAACATCGAAACCGAGCGGGCCACACTGCTGCAATCGCGGAACAGCCTGGAGAACGGGTTGGACTCCTATAACACCGGCACGCTGGGGCTGCCGCCGCACATGCCCGTGGAGCTCGACGACGGCCTCATCCGGCAGTTCCGGCTCATCGACCCCTCGATGCTCCGGCTTCAAGACGGAATCGGCGCGTTTCGCGCCGAGTTTGGCGAGCAGCCCCAGGAGCCCGAGGTGGACGTGCTCCGCCAGGCGATTGACCGTTTGGAGACGCTTCGCACCGAGGCCAGCGCCCAGTTCGAGCTGGTGGCCGGAGACCTTGCCAATCTTGAAAAGGTCTACCCGAAGCGCGCCGCGGCCATGACCCCCGCCGAGCAGAGGTCCTCTGCCGCCGAGCTGAAGAAACTCAGCGAGAGCCCCAAGAACCTGCGCGAGCGTCTGGAGCAGACTGAGCCGCGGCTCGCGCAGCTTCGCGACCGGCTCGCGACGGCGACGCGGCGCGAGACGGCCGACAAGCTGGTGCAAGTGGTCACCGAGATCGCCTCGATCGTCGACGAGCTCTCGCTGGTGCAGGCGCGGGCCAGGCTCGAGCAGGTGACCGTGGAGCACGAGACCCTGGACGCCGACGCGGCCCTGGACATCGCCCGGGCCAACCGGCTGGACTGGATGAACAACCGGGCGGCCCTGGTGGATAGCTGGCGGCTGATCACGTTCAATGCCAACGCTTTGGAGTCGAACCTGACGGTGACCCTCAGCGGCGACATGAGCACGGTGGGCAACAATCCCCTGAAGTTCCGCGCCCCGACGGGGACGGTCCGCGCCGGGCTGCAATTCGACGCCCCCTTCACGCGGCTCCTGGAACGGAACAACTTCCGCCAGGTGCTGATCGACTACCAGGGCGACCGGCGGCAGTTGATCCAATTCGAGGATTCGGTCGAGCAGACCCTGCGGGGGCTTCTCCGCCAACTGGACCTGTTACGGGTGAATCTGGAGATCCAGCGGCGCGCGGTCGTGATTGCCATCCGGCGCGTGGACCGCACGCGGGACGTGCTGAACCAGCCGCCCCCCGCCCCGCAGCCGGGCCAGCCCGTCACGCCGCTCGGCCCCACGGCGGCGATGGACCTGCTGACCGCGCTGAACGACGTGCGCAGCGCGCAGAACAACTTCATGAGCGTGTGGCTGGTCTACGAGGCCACGCGGATGCGTTTGGCGAGGGAATTGGGGATCATGGAGTTGGATGAGCGGGGGATGTGGATCGACCGGCCGCTCGACGAAGTGGCGCGGACGGGCGCCGAAGACGCCCCGCTGCCGCCGGCGGTGCCGGAAGGGTGGCTCGATGAACTGGACAAGGCGCCGCCGCCGGGCGGCCAGAAGAAGACTCCGCCGGCAGAAAGCCCTCCGCCGCCGCGGCCCTTACCGGGGGCCGCAAGGCGCCGCTTCCCGCAACGGCGAGCGATCAGGCCGCCCTGCCGGGCAAACGAAAGTAGGCCGGTCACTCCGTGACCGGTATTCGGCGTCGCGGAGCGACGCCGCTACTTTGACCGAGTGATGCCGCTCCTGTGGCGGCGACCAGGCCGTATTCCCCCTGACTTGGTGGTCTCGGGCCCAAGATCCGCAAATCGCTGGAGAACCGAGCGCTCCTTTTGACGCTGAGAGGGGTTAAACTGAGTGGGGGATGCCGCGTTCTTGGTGCGTTACGAGGGGGAACCGTCCATGTCAACATCGACCCCGGAAAACGCTTCACTCGTAAGCGACGTCCTGACCGAGATGGAGGCCGCCGACCGGTTCGAGACCCCGCCGGAAGGCGGGGCCTCCTGGCAGAAATGGGCCTTCCGCCTCGTGCTGCTCGCGGCGGTGGTGGGACTGGGCGCGCTGGGCGTGGTGAAGCTCGCCGACTCGTTCGAGGCGCGGGGTACCGATGCCTGGCTAACCCACGTCGCCAAGCGCGGGGAACTGCTGGTGACGATCACCGAGGACGGCAATCTGGAGAGCTCGCAGAACGTCGATATCAAGTGCGAGGTGGCCGGCGGGAGCACAATCCTCTCGATCGTCGAGGACGGAAAGGAGGTCCAAGAGGGGGTCGAGCTCGTCAAGCTGGACTCCGCGCAACTGGAGGACCAGATCAACCAGCAGAAGATCAATTACGAGAAGGCCCGCGCCGCGCACATCCAATCCTCGAAGGACTACGAGGTGGCGAAGATCTCCGTCCCGGAGTACCAGGAGGGCAATTATCGGCAGCAACTCCAGGACCTGGAGGCGAAGGTCACGATCGCGATGGAGAACCTCCGCAGCGCGGAGAACAGCCTCCAACACACGCAGCGGATGTTCCGCAAAGGCTACGTCTCCCCGCTGCAGCTCGAAACGCAGCAGTTTGCGGTGGAGCGGTCCAAGCTCGACCGGGAATCGGCCAAGACCGCGAAGGACGTGCTGGAGCGTTTCACCAAGGTCAAGACCCTTCAGGACCTGGAAAGCAAGCGCGACACGGCCGACGCCAAGAAGAACTCGGACAAGGCCGCCTTCGATCTGGAAGAGGCCCGGCTGAAGCGCCTGGAGACCCAGTTGAAGAAATGCGTCATCCACGCCCCTAAGTCCGGCATGGCCGTGTACGCCAACGAACAAGGCCGGATGCGCTTCGGCGGTCAGCAGACCTCCGAGATCAAGGAAGGGGCCGCCGTCCGCGAGCAGCAGGCCATCCTCCGGCTCCCCGACCTGAGCAAGATGCAGGTCAAAGTCACCGTCCACGAGTCGAAGGTCGATCGCATCCGCCGCGGCATGAGGGCCCGAATCCGCATCCAGGACCGCGAATTCCAGGGCACGGTCATCTCCGTGGCCAACCAGCCCGAGCCCGGCGGCTTCATGTCCGCCGCCGTCAAGGAATACGCCACGGTCGTCAAGCTCGAAGGCGACACCAAGGGGCTCCGCCCGGGGATGACCGCCGAAGTCGAGATCCTCGTGGCCCACTTGAAGGACGTGCTCTCGGTGCCGGTGGCCGCGGTCTTCGAGCATCGCGGCGTGACCTTTTGCTGCGCCAAAGTCGGGCCCAAGGTGGAGAAACGCACCGTCGAGTTGGGCATGACCAACGACAAGTACGTTGAGATCCGCGCCGGGCTCCCGGAGGGCGCGGAAGTGGTCCTCAACCCCGCCGAGTTCTTCGGCGACAGCAAGGAAGAGACCCGCCAGCCGGAAGCCCTCGACGTGGCCAAGAAGTTCGGCGCCGGCAAGGGAGAGCCCGAAGGCGCGCCTCCCGGAGGCGGAGGCGCCGAAACGAAGAAACGGTCTCGCCCCGGGGAAGGCGACGACAAGGGATCCAAGGGCCGGGGCGGCCGGCCGGGCTTCGACTTGACGCAGCTCGACAAGAACGGCGACAAGAAAATCAGCCGCGACGAGGCCCCCGAGCAGATGGCCGCCTTTTTCGACAAGCTCGACACCAACGGGGACGGCTTCATCGACCAGGCCGAGATGAATGCCATGCGGGCCCGCGCGAGAAGCACGGACAAGGGCGGCGGGCCGGGCGGCCCCGGAGGTCTTCCCGGCGGCATGCCCGGCGGAGGCCCCCCCAACCCCTGAGATCCAACCGTTCTCTGCTCGCTTGCCCCAAGGTCAGATTCGTCCGTCGCTCGCCCAGCACCGCCCGCTTATGTTGCCGGCAATCCTCCAAAAACTCCGCCTCGGCATCGGCAGCCTGATGCTGCACAAGCTCCGCTCCGCGCTGGCGGTGCTGGGGATCCTGATCGGCGTAACGGCGGTCATCTGGTTGGTGGCCATGGGCGAGGGGGTCAGCTACCAGGCCGAGCAGCAGATCAAGGATCTGGGGGCCACGAACGTCATCGTCCGCAGCGTCAAGCCGCCGCAGGAGTCCACGCGGGCCGGCGGGGGCTTCTTCATTGAGTACGGACTGTTGCGCGAGGACTTCGATCGGATCATGACCAACGTGCCGACCATCCGGCAAGCGGTCCCCATGCGCGAGATCTCCCGCGAAGTCCGCAACCTCGACAAGGTCCTGGACGCCAAGCTGGTGGGCTGTACCCCGGAGTACCGCCCTCTGAACCACCTCGGCGTGGCCCGCGGCCGCTTCCTCGCCGACAAGGACGTCGCCGAGTGCGACAACGTAGCCGTGCTCGGGCACAAGACCGCCCAGATCCTCTTCCCTTACGAAGATCCCATTGGACAGACGGTCCAGATCGGCAGCGATTTCTACGTCGTCGTGGGCCGGACGGCGGAGAGAACGGCCTCGGCGGCCATCGGCGGCAGCCTGGAGGCCCGCGAATACGACACCGACGTCTACATCCCCCTTTCCACGCTCCGCTGGCGCATCGGCGACATGGTCATGACCAGCCGCGCCGGCAGCCGCGAGGGCGAGGTGGTCGAGCTCAGCCAGATCACGGTCACCGTCGACGAACTGACCGAGGTGGACGAGACGGCCAAGGTGATCCGCGGGCTCTTGGAGAAATACCACAAGACCGTCGACTACGCCGTCGTCGTGCCCAAGGAGCTCCTGCGCCAGGCCGAGATGATGCGCACGCTGTTCAACGTGCTCTTGGTGCTCATCGCCGGGATTTCGCTCCTGGTGGGGGGCATCGGCATCATGAACATCATGCTCGCCACCGTCACCGAGCGCACCCGCGAGATCGGCATCCGCAAGGCCATCGGTGCCAAGGACCGCGACATCCTCCGCCAATTCCTCATCGAAGCCCTCGTCATGACCCTTGGCGGCGGCCTCATCGGCCTCCTCCTCGGTTGGGGCATCATGCTCGGCGTGTCGGCTGGCATTCAACGCTTCCTGGCCCTGAGCCCCTCGCTGCAGTGGTGGGTCGTCGCCCTCTCCATCGCCATCTCCGTGGCCGTCGGCCTCGCCAGCGGACTCTACCCCGCCTTCCGCGCCAGCCG
>CAYGZI010000480.1:0-5040 GCA_964354245.1 uncultured Planctomycetaceae bacterium | reverse complement strand
CACGAAAACGCGAAAGGGCGAAAGCACGAAAAGAACACCGCAGATTGAAGGACAGACATCATGCAGAACGGCAGGAATCTTGCTCGTGAGAAAAGGACGGACGCCGCATTGCCCCGCCGGGATTGGCTCAAGGCAGTGGGAGTGGCCTTGGTCAGCGTCCCGGCATTGGGCGCGGCGGGAGTCGATCTGAGGGCCAAGGCAAAGAAGAACCTCAAAATGGCGGTCCATACGGGCCCTTACGCTGCGCTCTCCGTGGAGGAGGCGGCCCGGCGGATCAAGGCCCAAGGCTTCGCCGGGGTGCTGACGGACTACGTCTTTGCCGATGCCCGGTTCGACCCGCTGGCCCCGGACTGGAAGACGGCCGAGAAGATCGTGGGCGCGTTTGAGCGGCAGGGCATCCGGATCGTTGGGATCTTCGGCTACGTGAACGTCGTGGATCCCATTCCCGCCAGACGCAAGCGCGGCGAGGCCCGCATGGAAACGCTCATCGAGAACTGGAAGCGGCTGGGCTGCTCCAACGTCTCCACGGAGACCGGCACCTTCAATCCCAAGTCCGACTGGGAAGAGTCGCCCGAAAACGCCACGGAGCAGGGCTACCTCCAATGCCGGGCCGCGATGGAGAAGCTCGCCCGGATGGCGGAGAAGGCCGGAGCAGTCGTCTCCATCGAGCCCTACTGGCGGAACGTCATCGACTCGATCGACCGGACGGAGCGATTGTTCCGCGAGGTCCAGTCGCCGGGGCTCAAGCTCGTCATGGACCCCTGCAACTACTTCCGCAAGGAAGACCTGCCGCGCATGGGGCCGATGCTCAAGGAGATGTTCGCGCGCCTCGGGCCGCAGATCGTGCTGGCCCATGCGAAGGACGTGAAGGCGTCGGCCGAGGGGACGGACCTGCCGGCCTCGGGTCTGGGCGTGCTCGATTACCCGCTCTACCTGCGGCTCTTGGCCGGGCTGGACCGCGAGATGGACCTGGTGGTCGAGCACGTGGCCCTGGACGATGTGGCGCGGGCGAGGGAGTACGTTGTCGGGCAGTTGGAGAAGGTCTAACCCGGATCACGCATAGACCGGGCAGAACATGGCTCGTTGTGCCACGGCTTCGCAGAAGCCGTGCCCGCTGGTGCCTCAGGCACGGCCTTCCCTTTCTGACTCGTCAGTGCATAGTACGTACTCGCCCCATTTTCCGGCAAGTTGCCTGGATTCGTCTTGGCTCCCCGTGCGGCCTTTTGCTATAGTCCCGCCTCTTCCCATCGGAGCAGCAGACTGAGGCCGCCACCCTCGTCTCTTTATGCCCCTGACGGGGCATAAGCACCGCTGCCGCACGGCAACAGCAAGGCAAACTACACCCATGGGCAGCTCCCCAACCGCACGGCTGGCGCCCCTCGTGCTCGGCCTGCTCTGGACAACGCTTTCAGGCTGCACTTCGTGGCCGCTCTCGGGCAAGTCCTCCGACACGGTGCCCGGGATTACGCCCCCGCAGGAACGGATCGCCGCGCTTCGGACGCTGGCCGGAGAGGCCCCATCCAAGGACCCGGCCGAGCGGCAGAGAATCGTTTCCGAGCTGGCCGCCGAATATCCTCGGGAAACCGACCCCATGATCCGGGCGGCGATGGTCCGCGCGATTGCGGCATGTTCCGGGCCCGGCGCGGCGACGGCCCTGCGCGAGGCCGCCAAGGATTCCGATTCCGACGTGCGGATCGCGGTGTGCAAGGCGCTGGGCCGGCAAAAGGGGCCCGAGGCCACCGCAGTGCTCCGGGAACTCTTTGCCGGCGACGTGGACGTGGACGTCCGGCTGGCCGCGGCCCGGGCGCTGGGCCAGACCCGGGATCCGGCGGCGATGGCCACGCTGGCGACGGGCCTGGAAGACCGCGATCCGGCGATGCAGTACCGGGCGGTCACGTCGCTCCGCGAGATCGCCCCGCAGGACCTGGGCAACGACGTGGAGCGATGGCGTCAGTACCTTCAGGGCGAGCCAGCGCCGCCGCCGAAGACGCCTTCGCTGGCGGAGCGATTCCGTCGCCTGTTTTAGCGGGGCGAGGGTAGTTCCTCGCGATTTTACGCACGAGCCGACGACATTGCGGTTGCCCGGACGCGGGAATCGACGTACTATGGATGCCGGCGGGGTTTTCGCAAGCAGCACAACGCCAGCGGACAGCCAGGCCGGCGCAGGCCAGACCCGCTCGGCCGGACTCGCGACACAAGCCGGGACAGGGCCCCGGATCGACCTCGGCAGAGGGCGGTGGCACGAGTTGCACAGCGCGACGGGTTTGCCTGCTCCGCACCAGCCGGCCCCAACCGAGAAGCGGCGCCAGGACAGGCATCCGCCCATGAAGCCTCTTCGATTCACCGACCGGTTCAAGACGCTCTATACGATGACGATCCGGTTGGCGGAGTCCGTCGAGGCGGACGCCGTGCTGCTCTTGCTGGATGGGCCGGCCGACTGGGGCCGTCTGAAGAACCTGGCGGGCCCCCAGAAGGTCCT
This sequence comes from uncultured Planctomycetaceae bacterium, assembly GCA_964354245.1. Classification (GTDB taxonomy): domain Bacteria; phylum Planctomycetota; class Planctomycetia; order Pirellulales; family Thermoguttaceae; genus CAYGZI01. The sequence continues at coordinate 2,561 of CAYGZI010000480.1, read as the reverse complement.
CGTGGCCGCCGACACGGAGGAAGCCCTCCAAGGGGCTCGGGAGGCCGGCCTTCATGCGGTCGTCCTCCGAATGCCCGAAAGCCCGGTCTACGACCGGCTCACCCAGGCCATCCTCGAGGCGGTGGCCGACGACATCCTGGCCCCCGGCGCCTGCGTGGTCACGCTCTACAGCGGGTTCGATGCCGACGGTGTGGATTCGGTCAGCGTGATCAACCTCGGCGAGCATCTTGACCGCCTCACCGGCCGCGACCTCCGCCAACTCGAAACCCGCGTCCCCCTGGACACCCTCAAACTGGTGGTCGATCTGGCGGTCGAGATCGGGCGCGAAGGACGCGAAGGAAAGCCCGTCGGCACGATCTTCGTCGTCGGCGACACCCGGAAGGTACTGGCCTCCAGCCGCCCGGCCGGTTTCGACCCGGTCCGCGGGTACAGCCGCAAGGAGCGCAATCTGAACGACTCCCGGGTCCGCGAGGGAATCAAGGAGATCGCCCAGATGGACGGGGCGATCATCGTTTCCGCCGATGGCACGGTGGAGGCGACCTGCCGGTACGTCGATTCACCGGCCGCGTCGGTGACGTTGTCCAAGGGGCTGGGCTCGCGTCACTGGGCGGCCGCGGCCATCAGCCGCGCGACCAAGGCCGTGGCCGTCACGGTCAGTCAATCCAACGGCACCGTCCGCATCTTCCAGAACGGCGAGGTGATGCTGCGGATCGAGCCCCACCAACGGCGTCCCATGGTCTGGAAGGACTTTGAATACGAGCCGCCCGCAGGCGAAGTCCGGGCCAAGCCCAAATCCGACGGGGCCCAGTAGGACAGGCATCTTGCCTGTCACCCGTCACCCGTCACCCGCCACCCATCACCCGCCACCCGTCACCCGCCACCCCTCCTTCGGCCGCTCCACCACCAGGCTGACCTCGAACCGGTGTGCGGGATTCGTGGGTCGAAGAAGCCGGATGTCCAGATAGCTCTTCGCCGGTCCCGACGGCTCGGCCACCTCGTAGCGGAACAGCCCCGGGTCATTGGTCAGCCGGCGCCCAAAGCGGAACCGGTCCGCCAGCAGGCGGATCAGCTTGCCGGGGTCGCCCGTGGTCCCGCGGAAAGTGATCCGTTGGACCTGCTGCCGCGGGTTGAAGTAATAGGTCAGCGCGCCGGCCAGGTCGTCTTCGCCCGCGCCCGTGAGCACCGGCACCCGGTAGCCCTGAAGGTCCAGTTGCGCCAGCCCCGCGGAGACCCAGGGCCAACGGCTCATGATCCAGCCGGGCGTGATGTCGAAGCGAAGGATCTCGGCGAGGTCCTGGAATCCGGGGCCTGCCGGGCCAGGCGCCAGGGTGGAAGGGGCCGCTTCGCCCTTCTCCGCGGCCGCTCGGCCGGCGGTCATCGGGGACGATAGAGGATGCCCGAGCGCGCCCGGAGAATCGCCCGTCGCCCCCGCCGAACCGGGGATCGACGCCGTGGGCGCCTCCGAGGACTTCAGCACCGAAGACCAGTCCGCAGACACCAGGAGCGCCGCCGGCACCCCGACGGCCAGCAACAAGATCAACGTGAGGATGGGTTTGTTCGTCATGGACGGGATCTCGTTTGCTTTCCAGCGATGGATCTTATGGAGGTGTAAAGCCAACGGGCTGCAACCCGTGGGCTTTGGGAGATCGTTGCCGATGGCTTGCGCTATCTATAGAATCGGCGGTAGGACCGCCCGGCTTGCCGTCGATGCCGCCAGCCCCCCGAAATGCCCATAAGCGTCGATCCGCTGCAACTGCTACAGTCGGCACGACAGGCCCGTTGGACGACTACCGTTGGCTGGTCAGCCCCGGAGGACAGGCATTCCTGCCCGTCCGGCTATGCAAGGTCCTCTCCCCCCAACGGGCGCGGCTGATCCTGGAGCAGATCGAACTCCGCCGCAGGGCACAGGAGAAGTCCCCCGATGCCCCGCGCATGTTCTTCACCGCGCCGGGGCTCCAACAAGCAGAGGTAGGGCCGGCTATGCCGGCCGGCCAAGAGGCGGTCGCACGGAGGCCGGCGAAGCCGGCCCTACGGTTCTGTGTGGCGCCACCGGCTAATTGTCGATCCACGGCCCGTTCACCGCCAGCACGTAGTCGAGCGGGAGGATCACGTGCTTCTTGTTCGTCCCGCCGGTGGCCGAGCCGTTCAGGTACACGGTGTCCTTGGTCACGTCGTGCGCGGCGTTGTCGAAACCGTAGGCCCGGTAGTAGTAGCTGGCCGCGATCACGCCATCGAGGTTTCCGGTGCTGAGATTCAAACTGCCGTCGCTCAAGACCGCGTCGTGCAGGCTGCCCCAGAACTGGTCGGTCCCAGGACCGTCCGAGTCGTACAGGTTGGCCACGTCCTTGTTGCCCGTCTTCAGGTCCGCGTACACCTCCTTGAACTTATTGACCTCGATGAAGTACCCCGTTCCCGTCAACCGGCTCATTCCCGCGGCCATGCCGGCCGGGAAGGCCGTGCGCGGCGTGCCGATGGCCGTGAACGTGTCGTCCCCGGTCGTGCCGGTCAGATACGCCTTGTCGTAGCCGCCGACTTGGGAGTACGCCCGCACCGCGTCCCAC
>CAYGZI010000479.1:0-5058 GCA_964354245.1 uncultured Planctomycetaceae bacterium | reverse complement strand
TTCCCGACGCATACACCATCGGCATGAGCTGGCACGGCCTCCAGGTGCTCTATCAGGCGATGAACCGCCGCGCCGATTGGGCCTGCGAGCGGGTCTTCGCCCCCTGGGGCGACATGGAGAGCTTGCTTCGCCAGCACGGGGCGCCGCTTTACAGTCTGGAAACTTTCACCCCCCTGCCCTGCTTCGACGTGCTCGGCTTTACGCTCCAGCACGAGCTGAGCTACGCCAACGTGCTCTCGATCCTGGACCTGGCCGGGATTCCGCTCTTGGCGTCGGAGAGGACCCTGGAGCATCCGCTGGTGATTGCCGGCGGCCCGTGTGCGTCGAATCCCGAGCCGATGTCGCGGTTCATCGACCTGTTTGCCATCGGCGACGGGGAGGAAACCCTGCCGGCGATCTGCGACGCCTGGCTTAGCGGGCGGCAGTCGGGCCGCGACCGGGCGTCGATCCTCGCGGCAATGGCCGCGGGGCTTCCCTCGGTCTACGTCCCGCAATGCTACGAGAGCGACGACGGCGGCCCGACCTTTGCCGTCAGGCCGAAATCCGCCGACGCGCCCGCGATCATCCGGCCCGCGGCAGTGGCCGATCTCGACGCCGTGCCGATCCCCACGGCCCCCATCGTGCCCTACGTGGCCACGGTGCAGGACCGGATCGCGATCGAGATCATGCGCGGCTGCCCGTGGCGGTGCCGCTTCTGCCAGAGCCGCGCGGTGAAGTGGCCGGTGCGGTGCCGGCGCGTGGAGACGATCGTCGAGGGGGCGTTGGAGTCGTACCGCAACACCGGCTGTGAAGAGGTCTCGCTCCTGTCGCTTTCGACCAGCGACTACCCGCACTTCGACGAGCTGATGCGGCGGATGCAGGAGACCTTCCGGCCGTTGGGCGTGGGGATTTCCGTGCCGAGCCTGCGGATCAACGAGCAGTTGCGCACGATTACCGATTTGCTCAACACGGACCGCCACTCCGGCCTGACGCTCGCCCCCGAAGCGGCCCGCGACGACCTCCGCCGCCAGGTCGGCAAGTCGATCCGCAACGACGACCTCTACGAAGGGTGCCGAAGTGCGTTCCAGAGCGGGTATCACCGCGTGAAGCTCTACTTCATGTGCGGCCTGCCGGGCGAGGAGCCCGCGGACCTGGACGCAATGATCGACATGGCGGAGTCGATCGCGCGCATGGGGAAGGAGATTCGCGGCCGTCCGGTGACGGTGGTGGTCAACGTCTCCAACTTCGTGCCCAAGCCGCACACGTCGTTCGAGCGTCTGGCCATGCAGCGGCGCGAGTACTTTCAAGAGGCCCACCAGCACCTTCGCCGGCGGCGAGTGCTGCGGAGCGTCCAGATCAAGTGCCACGACGTGGAGGCGAGCCTGCTGGAGGCCGCGCTGGCCCGGGGCGACCGGCGGGCCGGGGCGGCGATCGAGCTGGCCTGGCGGCGCGGGGCCCGCTTCGACTCGTGGCACGACCACTTCCGGCCCGAGCTATGGTGGTCCGCCATGTCCGAGGCGGGCATCGACGTAGAGCAATCTCTGCACCGAGGCTATGCCGACCAGTCCCCCCTGCCCTGGAGCCATGTTGGAGTCAGAGGAACTGCGTGACTTCGTAGCGCGGAAGAAGGCGTTGGGTGCCATGCCCACGCTTGTCGTGGGCATGTCGTGTGGCTGCATGGCGACGCTCGCGTCGCCATGGCGCCCGTCACGTCAGGTCCGTCGGACTACTAGCGGCTTCTTACGGCGGGCCCGCCGGGGACGTCTTGGCGGGCGGAGCGGACGGTTTGGACGGCCCGGCCCTTTCCAGCGCATCGAGCACCTTGGCCTGGGTGTAGCCGTCCCGGAAGACGATCGGCTCGTTGGGCCGGTCGGCGGGAAAAACAGCCACCACGGGCACGCCCCCGCCCTTGAGAAGCTTCAGCATCGAGGAGGCCTCGGAGTTCGTGCTGGTGCAATCGGCCTTCAGGGTCACGACGCCGTTGCGCCGGACCAGGTCGCGTACTTCGCGGGTATTCAAATACCACGCCTCCCAGGTCTTGCAGGTGCTGCACCAATCCGCGGTGAAATCGACCAGCACCGTTTTTCCAGAATTGAGCAGTCCCGCCAACGCCTCCTGCGTGGTGAAGGGCTGCCACGGCAACTCATGATCGTTCCGCTTGGCGGCCACGGTCTCGCCCGCGAGGAGGGCAGCGCGATTCTCCAGCCGCGTCTGCATCACGTCGTGCAGTCCGCGGCCCCATCCCGAGAGACTCTCAGGCAACACGATATCGAATCCGGGAAACAGCAGAAGCCAGCCGAGACCGACGATGGCGGCGGCCTCCATCCATCGCCTTGCCTTGGTGCGCGGCTCGGCAGTGGGCGACGCACGGCCGATCCACCAGCAGGCGACCCAGAGCGTGAACAAGAGTCCGATCGTCGGAACGATATAGGAAGTCTCCAGGAACGTGAAGACGAAGACCACGGTGCCCAAGAGCACGAAGCCCATGATTTGCTTGAACGTTTCCATCCAAGCCCCGGGCTTGGGAAGGAAGCGGCCCAGCTTGGGGAACGCACCGATGAGCAGATACGGGCTGGCCATGCCGAGGCCCACGCTGGCGAAGACGGCAAGCACGGTATAGGGCGGCTGTGCGACGGCCCAGCCGACCGCTGTGGCCATGTAGGGCCCGGTACACGGGGTGGCGAGAATCGTGGTGATCACCCCCATGAAGAAAGCCCCGGCCGCGCCTTCCCGCCCCGCCAACTCGAGCGCTCGACCGCGTCCGACGAAGCCCGGCACCGGAAACTCCCACACGCCGAGAAACGCCAGGGCCATGGTAAAGACCAAAGCCGCCATGAATACGTTGAATACGGAATACTGAAACAGACCACCCCATTGGAGCGTGAGATCGATCGTCAGCTTCAGGGCGATGGTGAGGCCCGCCAAGACCAAGAAGACCGAGAGCAGGCCGAGCGAGTACCAGACGTTCAGCAGAAAGCCCGTCTTGCGGTCGCGTCCCGATTGCTCGACGAAGGAGAGGATCTTCAGCCCGATCACCGGCAAGACGCAAGGCATCAGGTTCAAGAGGATCCCGCCGAGGAAGCCGAGGGCCAGGTGCAGCCAAAGCGAAGTCCCTTCGTCCTCCCCGGCGAGGTGCTTTTTGACCGCTTCGGGATTGAACCGCGGGCTGGAGGGGGCGGCGGGGGCCGTTGTCTGGGGCACGTCGATCCCGGGCCCGAGACTGGCGGTGAACGATGGCTCCTGCAATTGGCAGCTCCCGGCGTCGCAGAGTTGGACCTTGAGTTTGCCGTCGATCTTCACGGTGCGGGGGTCCACGCCGGCGGCTATGGCAATCGGGGCATACCAGACCACGGTCCCTTCGTGGATTTCCGACTTGACCTCCGGGAAGGCCTCCTCCTGAATGGTCTCCGGCGCCGGGTGGACGCGGAAATCGCCCAGCAGCCAGAATGCCTTGGAGGGGGCGATTTCGATCACCGTTTTCACGGGCGGGGGTTGTTGCGTGGTGGAGTAGATGTGCCAGCCCTGCTGGATCACGGCCGTGACGAACAGCCGGTCCGGTTTGCCGTCCTTAGCGACTGCAAACTGGGCCGAGACAGTGATGGGCACGTTGCCGCCCCGGCCGAAACCGCCGGTCCGCTTCCCGGCGAACTGGGCCCATGCGGGTGCGGCTGCCAGCCATAGGGCCAACAGACTGACCGCCGGTAGCGTCAAGCGAAGATCAAAACGGGACCTCATGGACCGGTCCTTGGGAAGAGAGGTCGGAAGTGGGAATTCGGAAGTCGGAATAGGCGTGAAATGGGCATTCATCAGGTATGGATACCGCTCCACTCCCGGGAGATACAGCGTCCCCGGCCTGACACCCCACGTTTGGAGGGGTAGCAATGGGCCGGCGCACCCGACTTAACGGGTGCCATGGCAACGCCACGCCGGCATGTACTGCTGCAACATGCCCACGCAAGCGTGGGCATGGCACCCCGGCCAAGGTCTTCTACGCCCACCACCTATCGCGGGGTTCGATCCGAGGAGGCGGATCGGGCCTTGAATCGGGTACTCTGGTGGGATAGAGGGCTTTCCTTTGGCTAGTCGGCTGGGCAAAATGGGGTATATTTGTCGAGATTGAGGGCCGCGCCGCTCAACGGCTACCCGTTCGTAGTCCCGCCTTTAGGCGGCCGACCTTCTGCCCGTAGCACTTCCATTCTCCCCGATTCCAACTCAGAAAGACAGCACCATGCGCAACGACATTGATGGGCGTGCGGTTCGTCGTCCTTCCCGCCTGATGATCTTCGCACTCGCCTGCATAGCACTTGCCGTGGCGACCCGCAGCGCATGGGGCCAGGATCCTCCCAAGGAAAAACAACCCCCGGCGAAACAGCAGGACCCCAAAGGCCCGGCCACGCAGCCGGCCGCCCCGCCCGCCGGCGCGGCCCCCGAAGGTCCGCGCCCGCCGGCCGCTCCGCCGGGCAAGCCCGGCCAAGTGCCCTTCGCCGACCTGATGAAGGACGCCAAGCCGATCGAAGGGCTCATCCGCCTCTATCGCAAGGACGACCGCCTCCTGGCCGATTTCACTCCCAGCGTGCTCGACCGGGACTTCATCATCCTGATCTCGATCGCCCGCGGCATCGGAGAGAGTCCCGTGCTGGGCGGGATGACTTGGGACTTCGACGGCGACGACTGGCTCTGGCAGTTCCGCAAAGTGGAGGACAAGATCCAGGTCGTTCGGCGTAACGTCCGCTTCACCGCCGCCAAGGGCAGCCCGGAAGAGAAGGCCGTGCGCCTGGCCTATACCGACAGCGTGCTCTACAGCCTGCCGGTGATATCTCAAAGTCCCTCGGGCGGGTCGGTGGTGGACCTGTCGCCGGTCTTCATGAGCGACCTGCCCCAGATTTCCCGCGTCCTGCCGGGTTTTGCGTTTGCGCGGGACCGGTCCACGTGGGCGTCGGTCAAGGGCTTTGCGAACAACGTGGAGCTGCAGGTCGCGGCCACGTACGCCTCGGGCGGGATCATCCGGTTCGACAGCGTGGCCGACAGCCGCGGCGTGACGATCAACGTCCACTACTCGATCAGCCTCTTGCCGCAGAC
>CAYGZI010000478.1:0-5065 GCA_964354245.1 uncultured Planctomycetaceae bacterium | reverse complement strand
AAGGATGAAGGATGAGGGATGAAGGATGAATGAGGAAAGCCGCACAGCAAGCGATGCTCATCCCTCGCCCCTCGCCCCTCCTCCGATCTACGTGGGCATCGACGACACGGACGTGCTGGGCTCTCCCGGCACCAACAAGCTGGCCCGGCACCTGGTCCGCTCGCTCGCCGGGGACTTCGAGAGCGTGCTGGCGGTGCGTCACCAGTTGCTCTTCGATCCCCGCATCCCGTATACCAGCAAGAACAGCTCCGCGTCCCTCCTGTTCAAGTCGCCGGAAAAGGTCCCGCCGGGTCGCGAGGGGGCAAACGACTTGGCCGCCAAGGTCCGCGCCCTGATGGCCGACTGGTTTGTCCCCGGGAGCGATCCGGGGCTTTGCGTGGCGACCGCTGTGCCGGACGAAATCGTGCAATTCGCGCGGCGCTGCCAGACCGAGATCGTCACCCAGGAGGATGCCCGTCGGCTGGCGGCTCAACATGACCTGTATCTGGAAGGTTTGGGCGGCACCGAGGATGGAGTGATCGGCGCCTTGGCTGCCGTGGGACTCCTGTTCGGCGGCGGTGATGGGCGCGTGGTGAACATCGGCCTTTGGCCGGACGACCTCTCGGGCCCGGTCGAGATCGACGTGCTCCACGCCCGGGGCGTCGAGGTCCGCCATATCGAGACGCAGGAGACGATCCGCTCGGGCCGAATCGACGTAGGCAAGCATCTGCGGCCTGCCTGGCGCGGCGGGCGGATCGTGCTCTTCGCCGCCCCCGCTTCCGAGGATTCCTGTCCCGCAACCTGCTGGCAGGCGGTCCGTCTCACTTGAGCTGGTCGGTTGTCCCGCTCCTCGGCGCGGGGTAGACTGGATCACGAAAACACGAAAGCACGAAAAGGCGGGAAAGGTGGGCAAACGGAAGGCACGCGGCCGAAGCCCGCTGGGTCCGTCCTCGTCTTCTCTTCGCTGCCCGCTCGTCTCCTTTCGTGTTTTCGTGCTTTCGTGATCTCTTCGTCCGGCCCCTGCGCTGTTCGGGTTTGCGGCCGCACGCTCGTGGGATCGCGTGCCTGCTCAGAGCACAATCCGCTTGACGACGAGCGTCGGCGCATTGAAGTTCATCAACAGCCCGACGTGGACACCCGTGGCCTTCACCGCGTTCTCGTAGATCGACTCGAGGAACCCCGGCCCCAATGCCTTGTGAACGTGGAGTGCCGCCTCAATGACTCGGCCCGACAGCTCCTCAAACTGATGACCCACGGTCGTTCTCTCCCTTAACGTTTTCGTGTTTTCGTGCTTTCGTGATCCTCTTGAACCTTGTTGTCCCCGCCGCTGCCGGGGCCGACTTCGAGGGCCTGGACGAATGCCTCGCCGCTGCCGGGTTTGTCCGGATCGCCGCCCAAGAAGCGGATGTCGATCACGCCGTTGCGCGGGGCGATGTTGTTAAAGACCAGGTCAACCGCCTTGTTCGGGCCGCCGGCCGTGGCGGCTACGTCCATCTTGGTCGCGACCCGCTTGCCGCAAATCTCGATGGTCACGCAGTTCTTTTTGGTGTCGATGCCCCGCGTGGCGGCGAACTTCAGACGCACGTGGTAGGTGCCCGGCCCGACAGTCACGTTGGCGATGAACTCCTTGGCATGGGCCCCGTAGCGATAGAGCTGCGGGTCCTTGGTGCCGGCGATCGGCTCCGGGTACGGCGTGGTCCACCAACTGGCTGCCACACTGTCGGTCATGGTGCCCGAACGCACGATCCATTCCGTGGCCGGCCGCCACAGGTTGCCGGCAGAGTCTTTCAGGTCCTCGCGCCCCGGATAGCCGAAGACCCAGCGCTGCACGTCGGTCGGCCCGCGCCCTTCGCCCAACTCAGGCTTGCCCTTCGCGGCTGACCAGTCCACCAGCGAGATGTAGACCTTGTTGCCCTCCGAACACCGTGTTCGCTTTCCTTGCACGACGACTTTCAAGGTGTGCTCGCCATCGGGGAAACCATTGCGAAAGTACAGTGTCTGAAGGGATCTGGGTTTTGGGTTCCAGCAATCGATCCCGACGAGTTGCTTGACGCCGTCGAGATAAACGTCAGCAAGGCCGCCGTCCGGTGCTACGTCTCCGGCAACCCGAACGCGGTTGCCGGTGAACTTGACGACCATCGATGCGCCGGCCTGCTCCGCCGCTCGAGACACGAGAGACGGCTCCCGCCAGGTTCCCTCGAAGGTGAGCAGCCCATGCGGCTCAACGCGGATCACGGGTCCGTGCGGTTTGACAGGGATGGCGGGAAAGTCCATCTCCCTCGCAAGAGCGATCGAACCCGATTCGACGGTAGTCCCGATTATCACGATCTTGCGCAGACCGTCACGGCGGATCGCGACAAGATAATCACCGCCTGGCAATGTCTTGAGCGAATAGCCGTTCCTCGTCAAGTCGTCCAGCTTTGGAAGTACACTGTATTGTTCTCCATCTCTGCTCGCGATCGCTTTCGGGGGGAACCTCAGACGCAGGATATCGACTGCCGGCGCGGGAGCGTCGAATGCATCGTAGAATACCATCGAGGCGCCGTACTCGACGTTGCTGACGACGGCAGTTGAGCGCACAAGATGATTCTCGCCCGGCGGGGCGAACTCCTCCGGCATCCACGCGATCGTGCCGAGCAAGTGCTTCAGCGCCATGGGGTGGGCGATCTTGAACCAGTCGGCGTTCACGACGAAGCCGCCGTCGATGTTGTCTTCCGACACGCCCGTCTCGTGTCCGTCGTACGTGGCGAGGACCTGCATGCGCCGGGCGATCTCCCGGGCCCAAGGGCTCCCGGTCTCCGCCGCATACTGGGCCATAGGCACCGCCATCTCCATCGGGCCGTACCAGAGCGACCGCCCGCAGCAGCCGGCCGATTCGGGAAACGCCCAGGCCCCGCTGTAGACCTCGCCCGCCGATTTGGGGCAGACGCCCGTGCGGTGGAAGAAGAGGGTCAGGATGTTGCGCACGTCGTTGCGCCAGTTGGGAAAGGCGTCCTTGTTGTCCATCATGTAGCGGCAGACGAACTCCGTGACGTTCTCCGCCTGCACCGGGTCTTCCCAGTCCCAGTAGTTGCGGCCCCAGGTGTCGTTGACCGTCCAGGCCGGCAGGAGCACGTCGCGCAGGTACGCCCGGCCGGCGTCGCGGGCTAGCACAATCTCGTTGTTCTTGCCCGTGTGGCCCAGTCGGATCAGCTCGTCGAGGAAGTAGAGGATGAAGGCCACGCCGCCGGTCTGCTTGTTGTTCTTCCATTTGGCCGATTCCGGGTTGGCATAGCGGCCCCAGGGCGCCTGGCCGGGCTGGCGAATGCAGTTCTTGGCGAAGAGGTCGCCCCAGTGTTTGCAGGCGCCCAGCCACCGCTGGTTGCCGGTCATTTGATATGCCTTGAGCAGGCCGATCCCGACTTCGGCGACGATGTCCAGTTGGATCATCCCGCTGGGATCGCACTTGCCGTAGGGCTTGCCTTTGACCGGCACGCTGATGAGAAAGTTGGGCCACGGATGATCCGCCGGGGTGAGGCAGTGGTCCAAGAGGGCCTCGGCCTGAAGGTGGACCAGGGCAATCGCGGCCGGGTCGCCCGAGTAGCGGTAATAGTCGACCAGGCCGGAGAGGACGTAGGCCGCCCGCTGGCCCAGGTCGCCGTTGTCCCAGTCGTTGATCGGCACGGGCGAGATCGTGCCGTCGGGGGCGATCTTCCAGTGGCCGTTGAAGATGAAGTGCGGGGCGGCGGACGCGGCGGTCTTGGTGTCGGTCCACGGGTAGCGCTTGAGCGTCTCGGCCGCGATGCGGATGCGGAAATCCAGTTGGCCGTTCTGGCCGGTGTACCATGGGGCGATCACGCCATAGCGATCGTGGACCGCCGCGTGGGCATAGTAGCGCTTCTGGACCTTGGCGGCATGCGCGGGAGAGGCGAGGGCGAGGACCGCGACAAAGACGGCGAGCAGACGAGGATGGCTCACGGTTTGGCCTCCGAAGGCAGGTAGGCTGGGGCGCAGCCCCAGCGACCGGGCACAAAGAGAGAGGGACAAACAGTGCTGGTGGAACTTGGCTCCAGCCTACTTCGCTGCTGGGGCTTCGCCCCAGCCTACTTCGCTTCGCCCCAGCCTACGACAGACTACAGCACTGGTATTCAGTACTCGGTGAACTCGCGGCGGCGCAATCCTTCCACGTCCAGGGCGCCCGTCTTGGGGTCAAGCCGTATCTCCCACTGCTCCAAGGTTCTGGCCCCGATGATCGCGTCCAAGGTGTGTCCATCCGCCCGGCCGAGATCGGCGACCGGAACGGCGTCGGTGGAGAAATCGAGGCCCTCAATCTTGCCACTCAAGAGGCATTGCTCGCGGATCTGAATGGTCTGGCCGCCGAGGGTAACGCGCACAGGCGGCGCGACGGGCCCCCGGGGAGCCTTCGTCACCAGGGCCTCGCGGACGTAGGTGAATGTCGCGCCGGTGTCAAACAGAGCCACCGCGCGTTGCCCCTCGATCTCGATTTCTTTGACGATCCTTCCCATAGGTGCGGTCCTTCCGAAGCCAACAACGACCCGAATCGCTGCGATGCATTCTAGCACGGCGCCGCGTTTGTGCCATTGCCCACGGAGGGGTGCAGATAAGGCAGCTAGGCTAGGGCTTTGCCCCAGCCTACCACTGTGCTACAGGCGACCGGTGCTGACGTGGCAATCTGGGTAAGAGTCGCAGGATCGTGGGGGGGTGGCTGAAGGCGACTCCAGAATGTCGAAAAAAGTTTCTCGTCGCCAGTTGACACGGCGTCCGATAGCCTTAGAATTACCCTTGCGGACGGGAACATGAGTCCGCGGCGGGGATACTATCACCCCGTGGTTGATCTTTGACAATTCGGTAGCGAGCGCCTAAGTCATTGCCCGGTTTCAGCCGGTGCAAGACTGGAGAATGTAAGTGCTTGCCGCAAGCGACCTTGCGGCAAGATCAGTGAACAAGCCTTTCACGGTCGTTCACAATCCGCACGCGAGCCGGCCGTGGTTTCCCCTCGGTCGGGGAGTGTGTGGTTCAAGCGATGACTTTAATTGAAGGGTTTGATCCTGGCTCAGAATGAACGTTGGCGGCGTGGATTAGGCAT
>CAYGZI010000477.1:0-5073 GCA_964354245.1 uncultured Planctomycetaceae bacterium | reverse complement strand
CCTTTCCCCGCCACCCACCACCCGGAAACCCCTATCCCCTCCCGCCGATTTGCACTCCCCCCGCGGCTCCGGGTACACTGGAATCTATGAGACGTCCCGCAGCCAGCCCAATCCTCATCCCGGCAGCCCTCGCCATCGTGGGGCTGTTGGTCTTGGCCCTCTGGGTCTGGGGGTCCTCCGTCTCCAGCCTGGAGATGCGGGTGCCCGGCCAGGACCGTCCTGGGGGGGCCATCCCCGAGGTGCTCGACGGGGTGGATGCCGGGGGTGGGCTGATCCCGGGCAATGCCAAGCCGCCCGCGAACCTTCCCGGCGCCTGGCCCAGCTTCCGCGGCGCCAATCGCGACAACATCGCCGACCCAGCCACGCTGCTGGCCCGCTCCTGGCCCTCCGGCGGCCCCAAGGTCCTTTGGTCGATCAAGCTCGGCGAAGGCTATGCGGGCCCCGTGGTCCGGGACGGCCGAGTCTATCTCTTGGACTACGACGAGCAGAACTCCTGCGACGCCCTGCGATGCCTCTCGCTCGATAGCGGCGAGGAGATTTGGCGATTCACCTACCCCGTGGCCGTGAAGTGGAATCACGGCTACTCCCGCACGGTGCCCACGCTCGCCGAGAACTACGTGGTCAGCATCGGGCCCAAGTGCCACGTCACCTGCCTGGACGCCACGACGGGCAAGCTCCAGTGGCAGATCGATCTGGTGCGCCAGTACGGCGCCAAGGTCCCGGACTGGTATGCAGGCCAGTGCCCGTTGGTGGATCGGGACCGCCGCGTGATTCTGGCCCCGGGGGGAAAGGACGACCTGCTGTTGGCCGTGGACTTGAAGAGCGGCCAACTGGCGCCGGGCTGGAAGACGCCCAATCCGCGCAAGTGGAAGATGACCCACTCGTCGATCATGCCGATGGAGTTCAAGGGCCGCCACACCTTCGTCTATTGCGGCAGCGGCGGCGTGGTGGGCGTCTCGGCCGAGGACGGCTCGATCCTTTGGGACACGACCGAGTGGACCATCAAAATGGCCACGGTCCCTTCGCCGGTGTGCCTGCCGGACGGGCGGGTCTTCCTTTGCGGCGGATACGAGGCCGGGGCCATGATGCTCCAAGTCGAGGAGCGCGGCGGGGCTTGGAGCGTTCACACCAAGTTCCGGCTCAAGCCCGCCGTCTTCGGCTCCACGCAGCAGACCCCGATCCTCTTTCCGGACCACTTGTTCGGTGTCCGCCAGAAGGACAAGGAGATGGTCTGCCTCGATCTGGACGGCAAGCCCGTCTGGCGCAGCGGCCCCCAGCAGCGGTTCGGCGACGGGCCCTACCTCATGGCCGGCGGGCTGATGTACGTGTTGAGCGAGAAGGGCGTGCTCACCCTTGCCGAGGCCACTCCCGCCGGCTACAAGCCGCTCGCCCAGGCCCGCGTGCTCGACGGGCAAGAGGCATGGGCCCCGCTGGCCCTGGCGGCCGGGCGCCTGCTGGCCCGCGACGAGTTTCGCATGGTGTGCCTGGAGGTAAAGGAGAACTAACCACAAAGACACGAAGAACACAAAGGAAACCTCGGTGGAAAAGCGATCCTCGATCGACGTTGCCTGGGTGGCCGTGGGCGCCGTGGTCTTGCTGGCCGCCGGCGGCGCGGCGGCCCTCCTCTCGTGGAGCGGCCTCTTCGGAGGCCGCCCCCGCGGCCCGGCCAACGTCTCCGATGCCGACGCCGGCGCCAAGACGCTCCGCGCCGGCAAGATCGAATTGGGCGTGGTCCAGAAGTCCGCCAAGAGCGCCAGCGGCCTTTCCGAGGTCTTCCGCTACGACCTGACCAAGCTCAAGAAGACCGACCCCGCCCTCATCAAGTACCGCGAGACTGCCGCCATCGCCGTGGGACTCAAGGAGGCCCGGGCCCTGGCCGTCGGGCCCGACGACCGCGTCTATGTGGCCGGCGACAACGCGATCGAGGTGTTCGACGCAAGCGGCGCAAAGCGGGCCCAGCTTGCCCTGGACGGCCAACCGCGGTGCCTGGCCGTGCCTGGTGCGCAACATGCCTTTCCCGGACGCATCTACGTCGGCATGAAGAGCCGCGTGGAAGTCTGCGACGCCGCCGGCAAGCGCCTGGCAACGTGGGAAGACCTGGGCGACAGGGCCCTGCTGACTTCGATCGCTGCCGGCGACCGCGATGTCTATGTGGCCGACGCGGGCAACCGGCTGGTGTATCGCTACGACCCCTCGGGCAAGCGCCTGGCCACCATCGGCAAGCGCGACCGGACCAAGGAGATGCCGGTCTTCGTGATCCCCAGCCCATGTTTCGATCTTGCGCTGACCGGGGAGGGGCAGCTCCGCGTGGTCAATCCGGGCCGGCACCGCATCGAATGGTACACGCCGGCGGGGGTCTTCGAGGGCGCCTGGGGCGAGCCGGGCGAGGAAATCGACCGGTTCTGCGGCTGCTGCAACCCGGCGAACATCGCCATGTTGCCCGACGGGCGGATTGTCACTGCCGAGAAGGGGATTCCGCGAGTGAAGGTCTACGAGTCGGACGGGACCCTCTTCGGCGTGGTGGCGGGGACCGAGACGCTGGCCCCCGGGGCCACCGTGCTCGAGGAGACGCGCGACGAGCACCGCCTGGGGGTGCTGGACGTGGCTGCCGACAGCCGCGGCAGGATCCTTCTTCTGGACCCGGCGGCGGCAAAGGTCCGGGTGTTCGAGGCGAAGGAGGCGAAGACGGGGACGTGATTGGCGTTCATCCCATTTTGGAAACATATATCCGCCACTCCTTGATGCCGGCGGATCCCACTGGCGATGCTCTCCATCTTGCGTTGGCATCCTACCACGAATGCGACTTTCTCCTGACGTGGAATTGCCAACATCTTGCCAATGCCAACAAGTTCCAGCACATCCGTCTTGTCAACGGTATGTTGGGCCTGCGCGTGCCAAGCTTGGTCACGCCACTTGAACTCCTCGCAGAGGAATCTTGAAATGAATCCCGGCCCCACGGGCACGACCCGAAGAGGCTGGTCGAATACTACATGAAGCTGTAAGAGGAAAAGTATGCGGACCGTCCCGTCAGACCGGCGAGGCCCGATTCTGAGACGTCCCCCTGACCGCGGAAAGCGCGTCGGCCGCAGCGACCCCTGCCTTTGGAACGAAATACGAAATCCGTGGTAAACTTGGCGGTCCCGTGGACCGTGTGATGGTCCGCTCGATATGGATCCTTCGGCATGGCGAGTCCGCTCCGCGTTTGATAACGCTGGTTCCGGAGAAAATGGAATGATCACACTGTACAATCGCGTCATCGTGACCAAGCGAATCCCCGAGGAAAACCTCTTCCCAGGCGACGTCGCCACGGCAGTGGAGGAGTACCGCGATTCTCAGGACAAGGTGGTCGGTTACGAACTGGAGTTGTTCTCCGCTGACGGGCATACATTGGCGTTGTCGTCCGTGCCCGTTGACGCGGTGCGTGAGCCAACGCCAGCGGATCGGCTTTGTTCGCGAATGGAAGAGGCTACGCCTGTAGCTGAATCGGAGATAATGAGATGACCGAGATGAAAGTGCGAAATGAACTTCTGAAGCAACTCGATCAACTCCCCCCGGCAAAGCAGAACGAGGTGTTGAGCTTCGCGCGATCACTTGCCGAGTCCCTGCCCAAGGGAGTGCCCGGTGATCAGCTTCTACGTTTCGCGGGAACCATGACCCATGAGGAGGCGCAGGAATTCCTGAAGGCTATTGAGGAGGACTGCGAAAGGATCGACCCCGATGAATGGTGAAATCCTGCTGGACACGAATATCGTCGTCGCCATATTCGAAGACGATCCGGCGGTCCGCCAAGGTTTGGCGAAACGGCCGCGGGTACGGATACCCATGGCGGTCCTTGGCGAGTTGTATTACGGGGCCTTCAAGTCGGCCAAGCAGGACGAGAACTTCCAGCGGATCAACGACCTGTTGTCGCAAACGCCTCTTCTTCAATACGATGCCGGAACCGCCTACGAATACGGGAGCATCCGAAACGAGCTTCGGCTGAAGGGCCGGCCGATTCCTGAGAATGATATTTGGGTCGCAGCCGTTGCGAGGCAGCACGACTTGACCCCCGTCTCCCGCGACACCCACTTCGCTCATGTTGACGGACTGAAGCTCGAACACTGGTGAAGAGAAGCCGGCCAATGCCGCAGGGTGATTCTCCTGTCACGTCTTCGTTGCCGGAAGGGATTCCGACGTGCCATATCTGTTCAATATCGCTTATCTGCTGCTAATCCTCCTCGCCCTGCCCTGGTTCGTCTACCAGTCCATCCGCAAGGGCAAGTACCGCGAGGGGTTCGCCGCCAAGCTCCTCGGGCGCGTGCCGCGGCGCCAGTCGCACAATCCGTGCCTGTGGCTCCACGCCGTCAGCGTGGGCGAAGTCAACCTGGTCGCCCCGCTGCTAAGAATGATCGAACGCGAACGGCCCGATTGGGAGTGCGTCCTCTCGACCACCACCATGACCGGGATGGCCGTGGCCAGAAAGAAATACCCCGGCCTCATGGCCTTCTACTGCCCGTTGGACTTCAGTTGGGCCGTGCGCGCCGCCATGCGGCGGATCCGGCCCGACGTGCTCGTGCTGGCGGAGCTGGAACTCTGGCCGAATCTCATCCGGGCGGCCAAGCAGTCCGGAGCCCGGGTGGCGGTGATCAACGGCCGGCTGAGCGACCACAGCTTCCGCGGCTACCGAAGGATCCGGCCGCTCGTGGCCCGGCTCCTGGCCCAAGTAGATCTCATCGCAGTCCAGGACGAAGTCTATGCCGAGCGGTTCCGGCAACTGGGTGCCCGGCCGGAGACGGTGGTCGCCATCGGATCGCTGAAATACGACGGGGCCCAGACCGACCGCCACAATCCGGCCACCGGGCAGCTTCGCCAACTCGCCGGGTTCGCTCGCGAGGACGCGGTCTTCCTGGCCGGCAGCACGCAGGACCCGGAAGAGGAGGCCGCGCTGGCCGCGTTTTGCCGACTGCGCGAAAGGTGGCCCCAGTTGCGCCTGGTCCTCGTGCCGCGGCATCCGGATCGCTTCGAGGCCGTGGCCCGGATGCTCGACAGCTCCGGCGTCCCTTGGCAGCGGCGGTCGGCGTTGGGTGGCGGGTG
>CAYGZI010000476.1:0-5083 GCA_964354245.1 uncultured Planctomycetaceae bacterium | reverse complement strand
CGACGGCACGCAACCGAACAGGCGAAAAACCGCATTTGATTCACAGCCTCTCAGGTGTCAGCACGGGACCGCTGAAAGCCAATAACCGCAGGCTGAAAGCGGGGAATCCACGTTGACTGCCGAAGGCTTGGGGGCGAAAACTAGTATTGCGGGGGGGCAAACCGTCCATCGCGCGGGGGCATCCCGCGGCGGATTGGGCCTGCACCGTGTACCCTAAACCATACCCGCCGCACCGCGCCACGTCGAGCCGCCTCCGCGGGCGGCGCGAGGGGACGCGGCCGGCGCGGTTGGGGACGGGCATCTTGCAGGGCGCGGGGGCGGTCTCCTTCTGGCCACTAAGGACGGCGATGATCCGCTTGGGGGGATTTAGTTGACACAAGCCCCTTGACGGCGATAGATTGGGAGGTAGGGAGATAGCCTCCCCATCATCCTATCTTTCATTGGGCCAGGTCTGACCAAGGGTTCTCCGGACGTTCCGCACCCTTCAATTGCCTAGACCACCTTCCCCGGCGAGAAGAGGATTCCAGCGATGGCCAAGAGCGACGCCGTGTGGGGCATCGACATCGGCAACTGTTCTCTGAAGGCCCTCCGTTGCCGCCCGGCGGAACAAGACAGCCGCGTCGTGGCGGACGCGTTCGACTACATCGAGTATCCGAAGATCCTCACGCAGCCGGGGGCGGAGCCCAGCGAGCTAGTGAACGACGCCCTGACCGAGTTTCTCTCCCGCAACAACCTCCGCGGCGACCGCGTGGCGATCTCGGTTCCCGGACAGACCGGCCTGGCCCGGTTCGTCAAGTTGCCGCCCGTGGAGTCCAAGAAGATACCGGACATCGTCAAGTTCGAGGCCCGGCAGCAGATCCCGTTCGATCTGAACGACGTGATCTGGGACTACCAGCGGATGGGCGGGGGGACGGAGGAGAGCGGCTTCTTGCTGGAGACGGAGATCGGGCTGTTTGCCATGAAGCGGGACCAGGTGTTCCGCGCGTTGGAGCCGTTCACCCGGGCGGGGATCGAGGTGGACGTGGTGCAGTTGACGCCGCTGGCGCTCTATAACTTCATGTGCTTCGACCAGTTGGAAGACCTGCCGCCGGCGGACGAATACGACCCCGACAACCCGCCGCCCTCGACCGTCGTGCTCTCGATGGGCACCGACGCCACGGACCTGGTGATCACCAACGGGTTCCGCGTGTGGCAGCGGAGCATACCCGTGGGCGGGAACCACTTCACCAAGGCCCTGACCAAGGAGTTGAAGCTCACTTTTGCCAAGGCCGAGCACCTGAAGCGGAACGCGGCCACGGCCGAAGACCCCAAGGCCGTGTTTCAGGCGATGCGTCCGGTCTTCAACGACCTGTTGACCGAGGTCCAGCGCTCGATCGGTTACTTCAGCAGCCTCGACCGGGCGGCCCAGGTCCAGCGGGTGCTGGCCATGGGCAACGGGATCAAGTTGCCGGGACTGCGGCGCTATCTGGCCCAGAGCCTCGGCTTCGAAGTGGCGCGCCTGGAGCAGTACAACAAGCTCGCCGGGCCCGAGGTGCTCAAGGCCCCGGCGTTCCAGGAGAATCATCTCTGCTTCCCGGTGTGCTACGGCCTGACGCTGCAGGGCTTGAAGAAGAGCCCGCTCCGCACGAACTTGCTTCCCAAGGAAATCGTCCAGAACCGCCTGATTAGTGCGAAGAAGCCTTGGGCCGTGGCGTCGGCGGCGGTGCTGTTGTTGGCGTGTACGATCGGGATTGCGAGCCAGGTGCGGGCGTGGTCCACGGTGAGGAAGGACAAGTTTGAGACTGCGGAGAAGGCCGCCGATAACGTCACAAAGGACGCCAAGCGGTACAAGACGGCTTACGATGAGGCGCTGTCGAGTTACAAGGGGACGGACCAGGTCGGGGTGAACGTGGTGGAGAGCGTCGAGGGGCGGCTGCGCTGGATGGAGCTGATGACGGCGGTCAACCGCTCCCTGCCGAGAGACCCCGAACCGAAAGACCCCGAAGACGTGCTTCCGATCGAGGAGCGCAACGAGGTCCACATCCGCAGCATCGACGCCCAACGCCTGGAGAACTTCGAGTCCTGGATGACGATGACGAGACGCTCTACCTGGTACAACCCGAAGGAGAAGGACCTCGACGAGGACAAGAAGGCCGACCCGGCGCTGGCCGAGATCCTCGCGGCAGCGGACAAACCGGTTGCGGCTCCCGATTTGACCGCTCCGGGGGCGCCGGGAGGGACGTACAAGATGCCGTCCGGTCCGGGTGGTTATCCCGGCGCCAGGCCCTCGGGCCCGAGCGGTTACGGTGGTGCGGGGCCCACGGGCCCGGCCGGATATTCTGGCGCGGGGCCCTCGACCGCGGCTACCAGCGTAGCGGCGCCGGCAGGAGGCGGGCCCAAACAGGGGTTGAAGGCCCCGGGGTGGCTCGTGCAGATTACGGGATACCACTTCCACAACCCCGACACACCGGGCGGAAAAGTGGGGGCCGAGTTCGTCCGCACCGCGCTGATCGACAAGCTGCGGAACAACAAGGTCTACTTGCCGACCGGGAATCCGGACGATCCCACGGAACACAAGTACTTTTCGATGAGGGAACTGGGAATCAGTTTCCCCGTCCTGGTGAACCCGGGGGCCCCTGAGGAAATCACCGTGCTGAACCCGCTTGCGGGGCCATCGTCCGGGGAAGCGCACGGGATGCCGGGTTACGATGCGGGACCGACGATCCCGGGGAGAGGCGGCTTTACGGGCCCGCAGGGGGCGGCCGGGGGACCCGGGAGGCCGATGGGAACGCCGAAGATGCCGTCCGGTGGGTCGTCCAAAGGGGCGTCGGGCGGAGCGATGAGGGGCCCGGGGAAACCAGGAGGGATGGGGACCAAGGGGCCAGGGCCCCGTTCTCCCACGACCAAAGGACCGAGGACCCAGCCGTTGTTCACAGGCCCTCGGCCTGGGACCGGCGTCGGCGAGGGGGCGGGCCCTTCGGAAGAGAGCTACATCAACTTGCGGAGGTATCCCTTTACGGTGCAGTTCGTGTGGCAGCCGATGACCCCGGCCGAGCGGTTCCAAAGGGATAAGGAACTGAAGGAGAAGGAGCAGGCGGCCGGGGCGGGCCAGGGGGCGCCCGGCGGGACCGCGGCGCCGACCGTTCCGACCGCGCCCGGCAGTGGGACGCCGCCGTCGGGTAGCCCGGCCGCTGGCGGACCTGCGCCGTCGGGTGGTCCGGCGGGCGGCGGGGCCGCTCCGCCCGGACCGGCTCCAGCGGGCGTGACCCCTCCGGCCGCGCCACCCGGAGGAGTGAAGCCAAACCCCGGACAGCCTTGACACTCGCGCGCCAACCGTTTCCGGCAATTCAATTCTGCCGAAGGACCTAAGCGATGGACCAACTCAAGACCATTCTGGCACAGGTGAAGAAGTATCACTTCTGGGTCCTTTGCGGGATCGCGGTGGTGGTGCCGCTGGGGCTCACGTTCACGGCCGGAGGTCAGATGAGCAGGAACACGAAGGCGCGAGCGACTGTGGTGACTGGGGTCCGCACCCAGGTCAAGCAAGTCAAGGACACGCCGGATCCCCCGAACGAGACAGCCAAACAGGTTGTCGATAAGGCCCATGAGGGCCTGCGCAACGAGGTGTACGACGCCTGGGAGTATCTCTATCAGGACCAGGCCAAGCACATCCAGTGGCCTAGCGCCCTAGGGGGCGCGTTTCTGGCTCACATGAGGGCGCGGGGGCCAAACGATCCGATCGAGGATGAAGACCGGGAGACGTACCAGAACTTCATCAAGAAGCACATTCCGAAGCTTTTCCTGGACGAGAAGGACCTGACCGATAAAGACAAGGAGTTGCGGTTGGGGCTGAGCGTGCGCATGACGCCGGAGGAACGCCAGGACTATCTGGCCCTCGTCCAGGGGCCGCCGAAAGCCAAGACAAAGAAGCCGGATCCCGCGGCGGAGGCCAAACCGGGCGCGAAGAGCCCGGCTGCGAAGAGCGGCGCCCCGTCGGATGCGGGAGGCTCGCAGTCAGCCGCCTCCGAGGAGCTTCAAGGGACTGTGGATTGGGACTATACCCTGCGGCAAGAGTTGGAGAGCCGCTATTCGTGGGACCGCCCCCCGACCACCAGTCAAGTCCTTATGGCCCAGGAGGACCTTTGGGTGCTGGAGGCACTCGTGCGGATCCTCAAGGAGACCAACAAGAACGCAACCAGCCGGTACAACGCCCCGGTCAAGGAAATCTACACCTTGGCCATCGGCCAGGAGGCCGCCATCGAGATGGCCAGCTCGCAGGCCCGGATTTTCCAGAGCTACGGGCTAGGATCTGGAGCGGCACCGTCAGGATATGGGCCGGGAGGCCCCGCCGGGTCGCCGGCGCCTGGGGGCATGCCCGTGGTCCCGGGTGGAGGCCCATTCACCGGGCCCGGTGGCGGCGCACCGATGGGGCCAAGTCCCGGTAGTATCACTGGGCCCTCCGGGGGTCCGCCGGCTCCGATGCCCAGTGGAGGCGGCGGAGGCGGAGAGTCGAGCGACATGGGCACCGGCGGGGCCATGGGGCCGGGACGTTTTCCGGGCGGCCGTGGCCCGATGCCCGGGGGCATGTCTGGGACAGGTGGGCTGGGGGGACAAGCGCCCGGCATGGCGATGGCGGGTCTCTCCGAAGACGAGCAGTGGGCCATGACGCTGCGGAACTTCAGATACGTGGACCAGAACGGGACCCCGTTGCCCTACAACGCTACGCCGCCCTTCAAACAGTTCAAAATGATCCCCGTACACATGGTCCTCGGGATCGACCAGCGGGAGCTCCCGCGGCTCCTGGCGAATTGCGCCAATTCGGAGATGCCGGTGGTGGTCCGGCGCGTGGCCATCCATTTGGATTCCGGTGGCTCGGGGAGCCTGTCCGGTCCGTCGGGCGGTGTGAGCGGCCCCGGGTCCTTGGATGGCGGGCGGACGAGAGCGGGGAGTGCGGCGGGGAGGTCGCAGATGCCGGGTTCAGCCCGGGGCGGATTGAAGAAAGGCGGCGGTTACGGGAAGACCGGGCCCGGGGGTAGCGGCCCATCGGGCGCTTATGGCGCAGGCCCTGCGACGGCCGACGGATTCTCGGAAGAAATGGTCGCGG
>CAYGZI010000475.1:0-5084 GCA_964354245.1 uncultured Planctomycetaceae bacterium | reverse complement strand
TTCACCCACCAGTCATTCCCCTCCTTGTTGCCCCAAGGGCCGTGAACGCTTACGCGATCGCTGACCAGCTGACTCACGCAGTTAGGGTTTTTTACAGCCCTAACTGCCGAGCACGTCTCAATTGCTTCTCCCTCCTGTCAATCCCGTCCTTGATCTCCTGCAATAGGCGTTTCCAATCTGCTCTATAGACGAAAACCCTAAGAACCCTGATTGTGTCAGACAGCTCGTTGTTGCCGAAATTCGTGCCTCGCACAAAGCGAAGAATCTCAGCCTCGGTCGGCTTGGCGGTGAAATCGGCGCTCCAATCCAGTCCCGCGTGTACTCCTGAGCCATGTCTCCATCCGTCAGAGTGAGGATTCCGGTCCGCCGGGGCCCTTGTAAGATGGAGCAAAGACCACTTGTTACGCTCTTTCCATTGAACTAGAACCAGCACGTCCTCGAACAGCATGGGCGGGGAGGTAAGGAGGCTCGCCTTAACACACCAGGCGAGGATTTCGCTGTGTTCCGCAACGCGTGATTTGTCAACCGATAGAGCCACTGCTGCCGTGGTGATTTCCTCTAACTCCTCGTTGCGAAGCCGCACCACGCCGGGGAAATGTGGATCGACGACGTCAACCTGGGCGAACGACTCGGTGTTCATTGTGAGACACCAGCACACGAGGCAGCAGGGCCAGGCACATAATCCCAAACGGATTCTTGAACTCATGGTCACCTCAGTTTCGGTAATGGCGGGTAGTCAGGTTTCCTTGGGAACCAACACAAGCCCATAAGTTTATCTGCCGCGTTCTTCTCGAACCACTTCTTAAGTTCATCGTACATCGCTTTCGTGATCTTGTCGCCTGAACTACAGTAGATAGCACGTCTACACGCACTGTCCATCGCGCGTTCCAGGCAACTCTTGAAATCGCTGCATTCGCGACGCGGATTCAACTTCGACTTGAGGGGCTTCCACCCCTGGCAGTAGTAGGCCTCCAACTCTCTTTTTAGTTCTGCCCCGCAGTCCCCCGGACTCCCACGATAACACCTCTGCAGGGCATGTGTGGTCTCATGTATCAGAACGGACGCAAAGTGCTCGTCGGTCCATTTGTCCGCGTAGTTCCAGCAGATCCTAAAGGCATTTTCAATCGGGTCGTAGGCCGCGGATTCCTCTCTGCAGCATACGCACAAGGGAATAGGAAGACGGCACCTAGGGTCGTTATGCGGAAACCGGAGCAAATACTGGGAAAGCCTCGGATCCTTATCCATAAGGCCCTTGACCTTGTCCATACACTTTTGCTCGTCTTTGGGATCCGGAATCGGCCACGTTGGGAGCTTTCGCTCAGCCTCCGGCTTCTTCGCCTCCGCTTTCTCCGCATCGCGTGTTTTCTTGATACGGGCGTCGCAGTAGTCCTGCGCCCACTTATTGTCGGCCTCTGCTTCACCGGGCTTTCCCGCTCTCCCGGCCCGGGCCGTTGCGCCCCCGCCCCAGTCGGCGAAAGCCGACGCCAACACGGCGCCCCCGGAGCACGAACTGTATGCCGTGGCCGAGATTCCGTTCGAATAGCACTGCATACCCGACGGATCGACAAGGGCTGCCGGCGCGTTCTCGACGTAGCGGTACGCGTTCTCGTCATTCCCCCACGGGGCGAGCGGGTCCCGCGACAGCCACCGGCCGAGGGAGGGGTCGTAGTGGCGGGCGCGGACGTAATATTGGCTGCGCGCTGCGTCGTAATAGTAACCCAATGCGCCGACGTAGCGGAAGGGATTCACCGTGGTCCCTTGGTCCCCGAATACGTCTCCAAACGCATCGTACCCGTAGCAGTCCGTCTCGGCCTGGTTGCTGTCGGTCAGGCCCACCACGGATCCCAACGCGTCCAAGTGGTAGAACTGGGACGCTCCCCCACGACGCTGGCTCACAAGCTGGCCGAAGTTCTCGGGCAGCGACGTATAGGCGGCCTGCGTGGCGTCGTTGCCGTCCGTTTCCAAAAGCAGGCGCTGGTCGTCCCAAACGAACTTCGTCGTGCCGCTGTACTCCTCCTTGCGGACCCGCAGGCCATCGGCGTCGTACACCATCGTCGCGGTCGGTACAGACGGCGTCCGCCCCCCGGTCAACGCTTCACCCGCGATGTTGCCAGCGCCAGCGCATGGCTCGGTGCCAGGATGGTTCGCTAGTCCTTTCCTGTGCGGCTGTTTAATCCGCTACTCCACGCCGGTTTTGACCGGCGCTTTCCGCCTGTCCCCCTTTCTCCCCCCCTGCGCCGTGCGCGCGCTTGCCAGCCCCAAGCGTATCCAACATTCCAGCCCTTGACACGCGGGCGGTTCGGAACTGCCCCGTTTGTTCCCCAAGTGCTCATCCTCCGTCACTCTCGAAGGCGTTTGAGCAATTTCTCCGCCGTCCTCCGTACAGACTCGTCCGGATCATTCAAAAGACGCTTAACGGCAGGCGCTATCTCCTTCTGTCTCGGGAGATAACTGAAAGCCTCAAGTGCGGCAAGCCGCACTTGCGCATCAGAATCACTTAAGAGCTCTACAAAGGGCCGTGGCGCCGCCGCTGCCGACTTCAAACCTCCCAGTACGCGAGCCGCGGCCGCTCGCACCTTGGGATCTTTGTCCTTGATTATCCGGGTGATCGCTGGAAGAATAGGATTCTCTTCCCTTTCGAGGCCCGGCGGGAATCCTAGCGCGACGGTTGCTGTGAGACGCACTTCGTCGTCCTCATCCTCGACCGCCGCCTTGATCAAAGCGCCCAACGCTGCCTTTTTCTTGTACATCCACAGCAAGGCCTCGGCAGCACGTTGTCTCACCAGGGGTTGTTTAGACTGAAGCGCCCCAGCCAGGGCCGGGATCGCCGGCTCGCCAATTCTGCACAGGGCTGCAGCAGCCGGATGACTTGGGTGCATTCCTGGAAATGGCACATGGCTTCTGGCAAGGGCCTCCACCAAAGCCGGAATTGCCGGCGCCGCCTTCTCTTCCATCGCCCCCAGGCCCGCCGCCGACCACTCCCACACCTCGGGTGCCGGATGTTTGAGCATCCGGGCCAACAGACGGGCCGTGGCGTCCGGCTCCGAACCGATCTGGCCGAGGGCGCGGGCGGCGGCTCCACGAACACGGCTCCAATTTGCCACGTCGTTTTGGCTCGCATCGCCCGGTGACTCCTTTGTCAGTATGTCCACGAGGAGCGCGCGAACCGGGGCGGCCGTCCCCCGCATATACCCCAACGCGGAAGCTGCCCAGTAGCTTACGTCCGGGTCTGCGTGGCGAAGGCCCCGAGTCAGCAGAGGGAGAAGTCGTTTCTCATTGTGCAGGTCGAAATAGATTGCTAGAACGTAACCGGCATCGCCATACGACGGATGATTGGCGTCAAGCATCGCCTCGGCAAGCCACAGGGGAATATCACCTGCACCGAGGTCAGACAACACATCCGTGGGGAAGCCACCGTCGTCAATAGCCTTGACTAGTTCGGGGAGCAGCACCTTTCCGGGCTCGCCCATTCGTCCGAGCGCATGCGCAGCCGCTCCCTCGATTCCCCGATCGTGCGCGCTCAAAAGGCCCACGAGCGTCCTGGCGGTCCGCTCGGCGCCTCGCTTCTGTTCAAATTCATGCACGGCTGACAAGAATCGCGTTACGCCACCCTCGCGAAAAGCCTCTTCAAGGTCCGCGATGTCAGGTGGTCCGCCTACCGCCACAATTGCAATCAAAGTCATTAACCCCGTCACAGCTCCCTCCTTCGTGTTCTACCTACTGCGGCCACGATGGGGTCAGGCCGTGATTAGTGATTAGTGCATCGGACGGGAGGACGAGTCGTTCCTCCGCCAGCACGCTAATCACTAATCACGGCCTGACCCCACGCCCTGCGGTTGAATCTCCGCCCTACGGCCGCACGCTGTCTTTGTCGGCGGTGGGGAAGTCGTCCGGGACCTTCTGGGTGACCTTGCCGCTGGCGGCCCATTCGGCCCCACGCTGGAAGGTCACGATGAAGGCCACGCTCTTGAGCTCCTTGGGCGTATGGCCCAAGGCGTTCTGGAACACTCGGCCCTTGCCGTACCCGATCGTGAAGAGAATCGGTTCGTGCTCATGCGCACCCCCTTTCTCCTTGGTGGCAAACGCGGTGGCCAGGACCGTCAGATTCTCCGCCGGGCCGCGGAGCCAGCCGTAAAGCTCGTCGGGAACCTGCATGAACTTCTCGGGCAGGCCCTGGGTGATCGGGTGGTTGGGCTCGCGGATGACGACCTGGAAGGGCTGCATGGGGCCGTGGGATCCGGTCCTGCCCGGGATCTGCTGGCGGACGATCTTGCCGTCAACCCAGCGCACGTAAGGCCCGGCCTTCTCGGTGCGGCCGCCCCAGCCGCCCAGGCCGATCATCTCGTTGTACTCCTTCCAGTCCGGGAACGACGCGAGGGCGAAGTGGTAGATCACCAGTCCGCCGCCGCCCTTGACGTAATCGACCAGGGCCTTCTTGGTCTCCTCGGGCCAGGCAGCGCCCTGGTAGTTGCTCACCACGACATCATAAGCCTTGAAGTCGGGCTTGAAGCCGCTGGTGTCCTTGCCCGGCGGGCAGGTGGCCACGTCCACGGTGAACAGTCCGGAGTCTTCCAGCACCTTCTTCAGGACCGGCGTGGTCCCTTTCCAGTCGTGGCCGTTCTGGCCGGTCACAATCAGGGCCTTGTACGGCGGCGCCGCCACGGCGACGGCCGCCAGAACGAGCCAAATCCCAAGCGCGGCAAACCAATGCTTGCGTCCCATCCGATGCTCCTTTCTCAAACTGAGCCAATGCGTAGTCACTTACACGGTGCAAGCAGCTTACCAGATGGACTTGGCGAATGAAACCGTGCGGCCAGCGGCACCCTTCGGACGGCGGGGTAGTGGCGAAAGCCCAGGGGCTGCAACCCCTGGGCTTCAGGCACGCTCGACGGGACGCCACGGCACGGGCATCACCCCCCGCGGCGCCCGCGACGGTTGCCTTGATCGCCGGACTGGTTGTGCTGGCGGTCGCCCGGCTGGCCGGGCTGGCCCATGCCCGACCGGGTGCGGCCCGCGCCGCCGCCGCTGCCGTTGCCCAGGAGCTTGGAGACCGCGGCTTCGATGGATTTGGCACTCACGCCGGG
>CAYGZI010000474.1:0-5088 GCA_964354245.1 uncultured Planctomycetaceae bacterium | reverse complement strand
CGATGTAGATGTCGCGCTGCGGGATGTAGGCCTCGGGCTGGTAGTAGTCGTAGTAGCTGACGAAGTAGTGGACGGCGTTGTGCGGGAAGAACTCCTTGAACTCGGAGTACAATTGGGCGGCCAGCGTCTTGTTGTGCGACATGACCAGCGCGGGCCGCTGCACCGCCTGGATCACGTTGGCCATCGTGAAGGTCTTGCCCGAGCCGGTCACGCCCATGAGGACCTGCTCTGGGCGGCCCGAGCGCAGTCCCTCCACGAGGGCCTCGATGGCCTCGGGCTGATCCCCTGCGGGCTCAAACGGGCTGATCAACCGAAACACGCGCTTTCTCCTCTACGGCGGACTCGGCCGGCGTGTGGGCGGCGTCGTGCTGCGCGATGGTGGCTCGTGCCAGCAAGCCAAGCATCACCAGCAGGATCAGGCTGGCGCCTGCGAGCACCACGTAGACCAGCCACGGCCAGCGTTCCGTCCAGGGTTTCGGCTCAGGTTCGTACACCGGGTTGGCGATTTGCGGCCCAAGGTCTGCCCGGATGGGGGCAGGCTTCAGCACCGCCGGCAAGTTGGCCGCGAAGTCGTAGTTGGGCGCCACCGCCTTCGGGTTGCCCACATACAGCCGAAGTGCCGAGGCATCTTGCG
The DNA here is from genome assembly GCA_964354245.1 of uncultured Planctomycetaceae bacterium. Taxonomy (GTDB): domain Bacteria; phylum Planctomycetota; class Planctomycetia; order Pirellulales; family Thermoguttaceae; genus CAYGZI01. Next base: position 4,454 of record CAYGZI010000474.1, on the reverse strand, counting down.
GCTTGGCGAAGACAACTTGCCGAGCCGCCGCAGTGTACTCCACGCCCTGGATACTCAGCGGAGGGTTGCGATGATCGGTGACCACCAGCCGCAGCTTCCCAGCGGTTATCTCATTGAAGCGAATCTGCATGGGCGTTCTCTCTTCCCCTGCGCGGCGGCGCCACTCGCCGTGGGCCAGAAAACGCCTCGATCCATCCAGGCCGATGGCCTCCAGAGAGTACGGCCGCGCATACTCTTCGTCGTCCACTCGGAAAGCAAGCCGCTCGACCGGCACCCAGTTGGCGCCCAGGTCGATCGTCCACGCAGAGCCCGGCGCACCCGCGGCCGGCACCGGTTCCCGCGCACTCAGCGCTGCCCGTCGCGTCACGTATTCCCCGGGCACCTGGACAGAATGATACACCGCCACCGACTGAATGGCCGGCCGGTCCTGCACAACGCCGCTGTCGCGGAACACACGGGCCCGCAAGTAGCGGAACCGGGAGGCCGGGTAGCGAAGCTGGCGCACCGAGACAACCTCCGACCCCACGCGGAAATGAACCAGGTACTCCTCGGCCAACACACCCCAATCCCGCCGGTTGTCGCTCCCTTCGACCCGCATCAGGCGGCGGAAGTTGCTCCCGGCGGTCACGACTTCGATCACCTGATGCTCCACCGGCTTCTCGCCCAAATCCAGGCTGATCTCGACGGAGCCGTCCGGGTGTTCCTGACGGTTGAACTCTCTAGCCGGCAGAGGTTGTTCCTCATTCTGCGTGCGGCGGACTCGGAGGGCGTACTGGACTTCCCGCTCCCGGCCATCGTAGATCCGCAGATCGGCCAGGTCGGCGCGGGCTCTGTCGAAGACTTGGGGGGTAAGGATCAGGTCGATCCAGGGCGACGGCTTGGCCGGCGACGCTGGCACAGCGATCTCGTGGAACCACTCCCAGGCGGTCAGCGACTCGGCTGTCTCCCCGGGCCGGTTGGCCGGCCCCGGGGCCCCCGCGTCCGGTCGTTCGACCGCGGTGGGCGGACCCTGGGCGGTTCCCGCCAGACTCAGGATCAAAGCAGCGGCAGTTGCGCGGATCATGTTTGTCTCCTCAGTCGGAAGTTCGGCTCTTTACTATCTCGCCAGCGCCTGAGCTCTGGGAGAACAGCCGCTTCTGATAAGCCCTTGCTGCGGCGGCCATCACCAAGGCCAGGACGAGGAATACGGCGACTCGATAATAACCGGGCAAGCCGGCCATGTCGGCCACAAAGACCTTCCCCAAGGTAATCGCAAACAGGCCCAAGGCCGTCAGACGCGTGGCCCGGGCCCGGAGCCAGAATCCTGCCGCCAGGATGATCCCCGCGTAAATGGCCCAGACCACGGACAAAGCCATCTGGGCTGCCCGCGAGTCGAAATCTTGGCGGCAGAAGTCAAGGGTTTCTGTGGAAAGGACCATCCACCCCAGGCCGATCCCCGCCAATCCGGCTGTCGCCGCGGCTACCCGGTCAAACCGGTTCAACTCGCCGCGGAAACGCCGGGCTGCGCCGGCGGCGCCGAGCACGCACGCCGTCACCACGGCGGCCGGCACGCCGTACTGGTTTAGCAAGGGCCAGTTGTGCGGGCCATCAGGCTCCAGGGTGTCGAAGAAGACGAGCCTTCCGGCGGCCAACAGAAGCATGGCCGCGCCCATCGCCCGCAAAGCGCCGGCACGCACGCGAAGTCCAAACCACCATAGGGCAAGCCCTTCGGCGCCCCAACCCACGGCGATCCAGGCAGCATCCGCCTGGAGCGGAAAGACCATCGCCACAAAGCCCAGCGCCACGGCCACCGTAGCCAGCAACTGCCGGCGATCCGCCGGCTGGCGCTCGAACACGAGCCAGGCGAAGCCCGTGTAGACCAGGGCCATGGCCAAGGCCAGCGAGCCCATCCAACGCGGATGGTCTTGCTCCAAAAGGGTATAGGCAGCAAAGAAGAACAGAAATCCATTGAGCGCTAATCGCACGAGATCCTCGACGCTCGCCTTTCTGCCGGCCCGCAAATGCACTACGGCGCCGTACGCCAGGAACAGCACAAAGACGGCCGACTGAAAGGCAATCGCGGCGGCGAGCTTTTCGGGATGATAGTTTCCCGCATACCAGCCCCAGAAGAGCCCCTGGCTACCCAATAGCGCCAGGCTGCCCAGCACGCGCCAGTTGCGGAACAGGGCGATTCCTACCACGCCCGCATTGACGGCCCCGAGGTACATGAAGAGACTTCGATACTGGTCATGGGCGGACCGCAAGAGCGGGGGCGCCAACAGGGCGCCAACCAGGGCCATCAAGGCGATGGCCGGGGCCTCATAGAGCACGGCCAAAGCCGCAGCCTCCGCTATCAGAACCGTCAGAAAGACGGCCGCATGCTCCCGAGGAACCAGATGGTAGTATCCAAAGGCAGCAAACGTGGCCAGATACAGGAGGACGATTCCGGCGGCCGTGAGCATTTGGCTGAAAAGCCGCCAATGGAGACGATGATATCGCAGCCCTGCCATGCACAAGCCGACTCCCCCCGCGATCCCGATCACCACTCGGCCCAACTCGCCAACCCACCGGTTGGCAAAGGCGTATGCCAAGAAGAACGCGGTCGCAAACAGCAAGAGGATCACGGCGATCCAGCCGAGCAGGCGCTGGCCAACCCACGTTTCCACCACACCTGCCAACTCCCGCCGCCCGACCACCCTTACCCCGACTTTGTCCCCAGCACCGGTCAACATCGGCTCCTTGCCGCTCAGCGCCGGTTCCACCGTGGCGGCCACAGGCTGCGCAAACTCGGGGAGCTCTCTCTGGGCCCCGCCTACAATTGCAGTTTCCCTCTGCGCCCCGAGGAGTTCCCCAAGTTGCCCTTCCAGACGCTGGACCCGCGCCCGGAGTTCGCCAATCTTTCGGGTCCTGAAAATCGCAATGATCGGCAAGACGATCGCCCCAATCAGGACGACGCCCAGCAGAATCACAAGAACCAAAAGGATCAGTTCTATCATCAGGTATGGCATGACCCGCCTCCTAGGGCCCCGTTCTCACGCAACGACTCATCCATCGCGCCCCGGCCATTTGCGGTTCCAGTCGGCTTGCTCGACCATGACAAACCGGGCGAATTCCGCAGCCCGATGCAACGCCGACCAGTCCCACACGAATGCCCCGATGCCCGATCCGGTCCGTACTCCCCGTTTATGAGACCATCGATTCGCTCCGACCGTGGCCCGGTTCAGCTTCCTGGGGAGGCTTCTGGTTCAAGGTCGCCGGCTTCCAAGGGCGACCGGCCCTCTCCGGCAATTGCACCCCTCTCCGGCATGGGTTTGAGATACGGGCGGATGGCCTCGAGGGTCTTCGGCCCGATCCCCCGGACCCGCCTCAAGTCCTGGTGCTTCAGGAAGGAGCCTTGTTTGTGGCGCGACTCGACGATCCGCTTGGCGAGCGTTTCGCCGATCGCGGGCAGTTGCGCCAACTCCGGCCAGTCGGCCGAGTTGATGTCCACTTCGAACCTGGCGACCTGGGGCTCCGCCCCCTCCAACTCAACCATCCTTCCCTGTAATCCCCCGCGACGGACCCACCATCCCACCGTGGCGGCCAAGCCCAACAAGACCAGCACGGCAACCGCCGCCTGATCCGCCCGGCGCAGGAACCAGGGGGCCGGACGCGGCGAGTCGGTTGTCTTGGGATCCGGGGGCATGGAGGAGCCAATCGCCAATTCGGAGGCATGACCGATTGAAACCACACGGCTTCACAGCCTATCCTACTCTTATGGAGCGGGTGAAGGAAAGTAGGCCGTTGGTACGGCGGGGAAGTAGGCTGGGGCATCGCCCCAGCCTCGCTGAGATCGCTTGCGCCGGGGAGATCTGACTTGATCGACAAGGAATTCCATCAAATCGTCTGGGATGCGGCGCTCGATGACGACCTGCGGGGACTGCTCCTCCTGGCCGTTCGCGAGGATTTGGGCGCGGCGGGCGATTGCACGACCGCTGCCTTGGTGCCGAACGCCCCCATCGGCCAGGCCGCGGTGGTCGCGCGGCAAGCGGGGGTGATCGCAGGGCTGAGAGCGGCGGAAATGGTGTGCAAGCAGATCGACGCCCGGCTCCAATGGACGCCCCACGTCGAGGACGGCGCCGCCGTGCAGCCCGGCGATCGCGTGGCGATCCTCGCCGGGCCCGCACGCGGACTTCTCACCGCTGAGCGGTTGCTCCTGAACTTTCTGGGCCGCCTGTCGGGCATCGCCTCCCTGACGCGCCAGTACGTCGACGCCGTGGCCGGCACCAAGGCCCGCATCTTCGACACGCGAAAGACCACGCCCGGCTGGCGGCGTCTGGAGAAGTACGCGGTCCGGGCTGGCGGCGGCTGGAACCATCGCACCGGCCTGTTCGACGCCATCCTCATCAAGGACAACCACTTGGCCCTCTGGGGAGAAGAAGAGAAGGGGAGAAGGTGAGAAGAGGAGACAGGGCGCTCCCATGCTCCCTTTCTCC
>CAYGZI010000473.1:0-5097 GCA_964354245.1 uncultured Planctomycetaceae bacterium | reverse complement strand
CGGGCGACCAACTGCCTGGAGTCGGAGAACATCCACACGGTCCGCGACCTCGCGACCCGCACCGAGGATCAACTGCTCGACGTGCGCAATTTCGGCGAGACCACGCTCAACGAGGTCCGGGAGAAACTGGCGGATATCGGGCTGCGCCTGGGAATGCGGCTGCCGCCGCCGCCCGCGCTCCCCTTGTGACGCCGCCGTGGGGCAGGTTGCCAATCCGCCCTACAGAATGGGATCCCTTTTTAGAAGAAACCGACGACGACCATGCGACACCGCAGACGAGGCCGCAAACTCGGACGAAACCCCAGCCACCAGCGGGCGCTCCTGCGCAGCCTGGCCAGCGCCCTGATCCTCACCGAGCGCGACCCCAAGGAAAGCGAGCCGAACAAACCCAAGGTCAAGGGGCGGATCATCACCACGCTCCAGAAAGCCAAGGAAGTGCGGCCCCTGGTGGAACGGTGCGTGACCATCGCCCGCCGCGTCCTGGCCCACCAGAAGACCGCCGAGGACCTCGCCGCCAGCGCCCCGCGCCACAGCGACAAATGGTTGGCGTGGCGGCGAAGCGCCCAGTGGCACGAGTGGAACCAGGCCGTTGCCCCGGTCGTTGCCGCGCGGCGCCGGGTGCTCCGCCTCTTGGGGAACAAGCAGGCGGTGCGGATCCTGTTCGACAAGCTGGCCGACCGCTTCGCCGATCGCGAGGGCGGGTACACCCGCGTCCTCCATCTGGCCAAGCCGCGCCTGGGCGATGCCGCCCCGCGTGCGGTCCTCGAGTTCGTGGGGACCCGGGACCGGCAGCGCAAAAAGGCCCCCAGGCCGGCCATTGAGCCGGAAGCGGCCCCCGAGCCCGCCCAGTCGGCCGCTCCGGAGACGCCCGAAACGCCATCCGCCTGACCATAAAGCCGCGACCGCCGGTCGCGCCCCCGTGTCCGCCGCGACCGCCGGTCGCGGCTTTATGGACTTCGGCGAAACTTCCGCGCGTGCCGCCGCCGACCGTGACCCACGGCTTCGATTTCACGCTCCACATGCGTCGCCTCTGCGACGACATGGTCCGCCGACTCCCTGAGCTGCACCACGTCGATCTGGCCCGGGTGGCCGTCAGTTTCTGCCAGGCCCGCAAGCCCGCCGCCGAGGGGCTCTATGCCTCGCTGACGCCGCTGCGGTTCGCCGGCGGCGGCACGGAGACGGTCCGCCGCGGGCGCCGGTGGGGCATCCAGCGCCTGGTCGACTCCGCCGGCCGCGAGATGCTCTACATCCTCAACTTCTACTTGCCCCGTTTCATGGACCTCGCCTTGCACGATAAGCTCGCCACCGTGCTCCACGAGCTCTTGCACATCGGCCCGCGATTCGACGGCGACTTGCGGCGTTTCCGCGGGCGGTGCTACGCCCACGGCGGCTCCCAGAAACGCTACGACGCGCTGGCCGAGCGCCTGGCCGCGAACTGGAGTTCCCAGGACCCTCCCCAGTCGCTGTACGAGTTCCTCCGCGAGGACTTTTCGGGCCTGGTCCGCCGCTACGGCCGGGTCTTTGGCCAGCGGGTCCGCGCCCCTAAGCTCCTGCCGCTGTGAGGGTTCAGGGTTCAGGGTTCGGGGTTCAGGGTTCAGAGCCGGGTCGTGTCGGCCCGGCATGTCTCTCCATGTTATCCATTCGTCCCCGTTTCACTTGACGTATTTCCTTGGGGTGGGTACTCTTCGCCCCTCTTGTCGCGGTCGGCCCGGGATCGGCGTCAGGCTTCAGGTGCGCACGGATGCCACCATCGTTGCGGATAGTACACAGTCTCGCGATCGCGGCGGTCCTCGCTGCCGGCTGCCACAACGTGCCCCAGCGGGTGGGGAAGTCGCCCCTGAAGCCCCTGCGCATGTCGCCCGACACCGTCGTGCTGGACGTGTTCTTCGTCCGCTTCCCGCTGGGCGATCCCGAGCCCAACGGCCCCCTCTGGGACGAACTCGACGAGACCCGCTGGCCCGCCGAACTCCGCCAGAAACTAGCCCTCAACGGCTTTCACGTCGGGCTGGTCGGGGGTCCGGTCCCCCCGGTCCCGCTCTCGAGGCTTCTGGAGCTCAAAGACAAGCCCGCCCCCACGGGGGCCGCGCAGGAAGCCAGCCGGACCGATTTCGCCGACGAGCCCCGCGTGTCCCGGCGTCACATGCCGCTGCACTGCGGCGGGCGAGCCGAGATCCTCGCTTCCGGCCCCTATGAGGAACTCGCCGCGCTGGTCTGCACCCCCGCCGGCGTGGAGGGCGAGACCTACAAGAACGCCCGGACCATCCTCAGTGCCGGGGCGTCGCTGGAGCCGGACGGCCGCGTCCGCTTGAAGCTCGTGCCGGAGCTGCACTACGGGGACCCCAAGCCCTCGTTGGTCGGCCAGCCGGGTGTGTTGCGATTGGAGGCGGGCCAGCCCAAGCGGGTCTTCCACGACATGACCATCGACACCACCCTCCGCCCGGGCCAGATGCTGGTCCTCAGCAGCCTCATCCAGCGGCCCGGAAGCTTGGGGCACTACTTCCTCACGCAGAAGGCCGACGGCAAGCTCCAGCAGAAGCTGATCGTCATCCGGCTCAGCCAGACGCAGCACGACGGGCTGTTCGATGCCCCCGAAACGCTTCCTCTGGACGTTCTCACTGCCGAGGCATCCCCCGCCCGAAGCCGGTGAGCCGGAGTACTTCACCGCAGAGGACGCAGACCCCTTCTTCTCCCTCTGCGCCCTCTGCGTCCTCCGCGGTTTGATGACGACCCTCGCTAGGCAGGCGCGGTTTGATGACGCCCCGCGCTAGGAGGCGCGGTTGGCCGATTGCCCCGCGGCTTGCCGTTGCTCCGTCCACGCTGCCTGCGCACGGAGACTCGCCCAGAACTTCGCCAGCGGCCGGACGCCGGCTGCCGAGAGCCTCCCCCGGGCGTAAGCCGCCGTATAGTACAGATCGGCCAGAGTGCGCAGGTCTCCGGCCAACGATTCCACCTGGGCGCCCACGCGCCGGCTGAATTCGTAAGGGGTCTGGTCCGGCTCGCGCGTTAGTCCGTTTTCGCGGGTCCAGGCCTCCAGGGCCTCGAAACTGTAGCGGACCAAATCGTCCGGCCGATAGCGGTCGGCCGTGCCGGCGGCAAAGGGATCGACGAAGTCGGCGAACCGCTGCGGCGGCGCCAGAGCCGACTGTTGCTGAGTCTCGGCAGCCGCGGCCTTTTCCTTGCGTCTTCCGCCGAAGAGCCAGCTCCAGAAGTCCCGCCATGCCTCCAGGAACCGGCGCAGGGCTGCGGCCAACTCGTGGCGCGATCGCCAGAGCCAATAGGCGGCCGCGGCAATCAGTGCCGCATACAGCAGCCATTTCAAGACCGGCCCCAGCCATGCGAAGACACCCGTAACCAGGCTCGGCGCCGGAGGCGATGGCGGCCGCGGCGCGGAACGGCCCCCGGAGCCGTCGGGCGGCTTGGCGGCCTCCTTGGGCGGCTTCGGCGCCTTAGCAGCGCCACCGCTTGACCCGCCGCGGCCCGGCGGCCCTTTGGCTTGCGGCTTTGTGCCGCTCCGGCCGGCCGTATCGCCGCGAGACTCCTTGCCCTGGTCTTTGGCCTGACCTTTGCCTTGACCTTTACCGGCGCCGCTCTCGCGCCCGGGGCCTTTCTCGTTGGAGCCGCCGTCACCCGACTTCCCTTTGTCTTGATCCCCCTGGGCCTTGCCCCGCTCGCCGCCATTCCTGCCCTGCTCTCCGTCGTTCTTGCCCTGCGTCTTCCCGGCGTTTTCGGCATCCGGCCGCTGTTGCCCCTCGCTGCCCCGCTTCGGTTGGAGGTCTTTGTCCTGTTGGTCGGGCGGGCGCTGATCCTGACCCGTGGGCGAGCCTTCGGCGTCCTTCTCTGCGGCGTCCTTCCCCACGGCGTACCGCGACGAGCCCCGCTCCGGCGATGTCATCCACGGGACTTGGGAGATCGCGTATTCCGGGTTCGGACGCGGCAGCAACACGGCAAACCCCAGCACGCCGACAATCAGCGAGCAGCCGATGAAGATCCACAGGCCGGCCATGGCGGCGGGCATCTGGAGCCGGCGCTGCCGCAGATACCGCCGCAGCCCGAGGAAACTGGTCGTCAGCAAGAGCCCCAAGGCGCAGCCCACAAAGACAAAGAGCATCGCGAATCCGTGGCGGCGGCGTTCCACGTCGCCGGCGGGGATGAACAACTGCCCGATGCCGAAGAGCGCGAGTGCCGCCAGCGAAAACCAGACGACCGATGCCCCGGGCGAGTGCGGGCGCGGGGGCGGATTGCGGAGCCGCTCCCACCAAGGCCGCGGCCGGTCCTCGCGCCCGGTGACACCCTCGACGGTGGCGGGTGGTAGGTGGCGCGTGTCGGGTAGAACGGGAGAAGAGGACCTGGGGAGAAGGGGAGAAGGGGAGACGTCGCCGCCGGTTCGCCCCTCCTCCTCTCCCTTTCTCCCCTTCTCCTCTTCTCCCCTTCTCCCTTTGTCCAGCCCCAGGCGTTGCAGCAGGCCCTCGCCCGACGCGTCTTGGTCCTCATTCACCACGGTGCAGTCCCAGGTCAGCTTGTGGGCGCAGTACCAGATCAAGCCCATCAGGCCGAGGTTGATGAGCGCGGCGTAGCCTTCCGCGGCGCCCTGAAACGTGACGAATCTGCCGAGGGCAAGAGCGGTGACCAAGGCCAACGGAGCGGCGTACATCATCGCGTGCTCTTTGCCCATCTCGATCGAGATCCGGCCGATGAGCACGGCCGCGAAGATGAACAGGGAAAGGATGTAGTGCAGCCGGCCCACGTGCTGGCCCTGGTAGAACACGTCCACCAAGAAGAAGATCAAACTGCCGATCAAGACCATGATCATCGCCGGGCTGACGGCGATCACCAGATAGTCGGCAAGGGTCTTGCGGAGTCGGAACATGAAGGACGAAGGTGATTGCTGATTGCTGATTGCTGACTGCTGATTGATGAATGCTGAATGGAAGAGGATTCCCGGCCCGCACAGCGTTCCGTCTTTTGTCTGCTGTCTACCGCCTACCGCCTACTGCCCACTGCCCAATGGCACTAAGTTTTGCACGTAACCGTTTTAGCGGCTCGGCGATCCGTTGGCACAGTCTGGGCAGCAGGACGCACGCGACGTGCTGGGGGCTG
>CAYGZI010000472.1:0-5100 GCA_964354245.1 uncultured Planctomycetaceae bacterium | reverse complement strand
ACAGGCTTCCAGCCTGTCCGTGCGTACAGGACGGGTTGCCAAGCCAAGTAGGTCAGGCACCCGTGCCTGACAACCTCAGCCTCACCGCAGTCGTCAGGCACAGCGTGCCTGACCTACACGGCTGTCCCATCTTGCCCTCCTCACCCGGCCGGGCGAGATGCCCGCGCTACGGGAGCGGACTCCAGCGGTGCATCAGGCGCGCAAACTCGCGGAACATGGCTTCCGTGGCCTGGGGCGTGGCGCCGATTGCCTCGTCGAAGCCGTAGTTGAAGACGATGAAGCCGCCGCGGGGCGTGGCCCAGTGCTCGACCAGCTCGCGGACCTCGGCGCGGATCCGGTCGAGGTCGCCCGAGGGCATGGTGGCCTGGATGTCGGCCGTAGTGAGGAAGCAGACCTTGCCGGCAAACTGCCGGCCGAGGGCCTCGATTCCATATAGCCGCGGCTGCTGCATGTTGAGCACGTCGATCCCAAGCTGGACGAAGTAGGGGACGAAGGCACTGACCCGGCCGCAACTGTGGAGCATGAAGTGCCATCCGTGTGCGTGGACGGCGTCCACCATCGTGCGATACCGCTTGAGAAAGAAGTCCTCGAACATGCGGCCGCTGGTAAAAGTGCCTTGCTGCGTCCCCCAGTCGTCGGTCAAGAAGAGCCCGTGGACGCGGTCCCCGTAACGCCGGGCAAGCTCGTCGAACAGGCCAAGCTTGAACTCGAGGATCATGTCCAGGACGCGCTCGATCTTGGCCGGCTCCAAGTAGAAATCGGCGAGCGTCTGCGAAAACCCGTGGAGCATGTGCAGGCGCTCGATGAGGTTGAAGTGGCAGGCGACGACCACGTAGCGGTCGCCGGCCTCACGGATCGCGTCCTCGATGCGGTCGAAGTAGAAGGGGTCGCGCGGGTCGGGCGGCCGAAAGGAGTCGAGCTTCGCCCAGTCTTCAAGCGGATGATAGACGACCTGGCCCATGTTCTTCTGGGTCGCACTGGCGGCCCAGCCGCACCCCCAATCGTCCTCGGCGGCATGGTCGAAGAACCAGCCCCGCCTGGCCCGGTCCATCTCCCAGCAGTCGCAGACGTCGCTGTGTACGTCGGGCAGGACGTTTTGCCAGAAGGGCAGTCGGGGCGGCGAGCCGAACTCGATGGCGCGGCGGACGATTTCGCGGGATTCCAACGGACGCTCCTTGTGGCGGGCTGCGTCTCGGCTGTCAGCTATCAGCTTTCAGCCATCAGCTTTCAGGGTTGCGCTTGCTGACGGCTGATAGCTGAAAGCTGATAGCTGAGGGCCGGTAGCTTCTGACGCCACGGCGCGGCTTCCACACAGCCAAGATGCCCGTTCCGCCCGCCACTCCCGTCAAACGGGCCATCCCTTGGTCCGGGCCATTTCGAGAAGCGTTTGGCACTCCTTTTCGCCAGGGAACTGCGTGAACTGTCCGCACTTGACTGTCCGCGGCCTTTGGCTCTCCGCATTACGGAAAGTACCTGTAGATCTCGCGGCGGTGCAGACACCGCACGAACTCGACTTCGTCGCCCTCGATGGCCAGGCCGATCCGGAACTCCCCGACGCGGACGCGATAGAATTCGCTTGTCCCGGCGAGTTTGGCGACGCCGGTCACCTCCTTGAGACTTTGCGCTTTTTCAACGGCTTCAATCACGTGCTGCACGCGATCGAGAAGGGCGTCGTCGTGGATGGCCTTGAGGTCGCGGGCGAAGCTCCTCCGGAAGCGTACCCTCATGGCTCCCTCTTGCACAAGCGGATGACCTCTTCGCGATCGACAAAGCCCGTCTGTCGCCCCTCGCGGATGGCCTCGGCAAGGGCAATGTCCTCCAAGACCTCGGTGAAGACGTCGTGCAGGAGGTCCCGCTGCTCCCGAAGCGACTCGGCCACGGCGTCTTTGACCGCCTGTTTGAGCAGTTCTTGCGTCATCGGAATCTCGGTCATGACTGCCTCGGTGGGTTGCACGTCGCTTTTCGCGGGAATCTCGCCCAAATCCATTATACCACGATGGGGCGTGCCGCTGGGCTCTCACTTGGCGAGCAGCGCCGCGTCGATGAACTGGCCGCCTTCGTCCTGGTGGCAGTGGATGGCGACGGTGTTCTTGCCCTCTTTCAAGGCCGCCTTGAGGGCCTTAGTCACGTCGAACCCGTCGTACTGATCGTTCCATCGTTGGCCCTTCCAGATCGGCTTGCCGTTCACATAGACCTCGGTGCCGTTGTCGTAGTGCGTGACCAGCATGGCCCGGCGAAAGGCCGCACGCTCGCAGGTGAACTCCTGTCGGAGCCAGATGTCCTGGGTGCTCCACGGCGTCTTGATGTACCGCTCCCAGTCGCCTTTTTGCCCGAAGCCCGCCCGGCCGAGCTTCCACTCTGCGTCGTCGAAGCCGGGCGCGGTCCAGTCTTGGGGCGGGGCCGCGAGGGTGTATCGCCACGGCCGGGCCAGCGCCCCGTCGGGAACGGCCCCGACCAGGACTCGCCAGTTGTCTTGCGCCGTGGCGGCCTCAAACGGCGGGTCCTTCTCGTAGGCCGCCTGGCGCGACTGGATCTTGCGGATCCGCGCCACGTCGAACTTGGGCCTGCGGTCGTAGTAGTACATCCCGTTCTGCTCTTGCTCGATGTCGGTCAACTGCGTGTAGCAGTAGCCGAACATGTAGCGGTTGTCCAACAGGGCGTCGGTCAGGCCCTGGTAGCGGGCATAGAACTCATCCAGGCTCTTGGGGGCATTGCCGTAGCCCCACCCGCCGGAGATGCTCCACCCGATGCCGCCGTATTCGCTCACAAAAAACGGCACCATGCGCCAGGAGTGACGCGCCCGGTAGCGCTCGGGCAGCGAGGTCCCCGGCCCATAAGACTCGGTCCACCGCTGGCGGAACGACGCGGGATTCTGGTCGTAGTCGTGGGCGTCCAGGGCGTCCGGGCTGGGAATCCCGTGGAAGTAGCCGCTCGATTCGATGATCGGGCGCGTGGGGTCGATCGCCCGGGTCACGTTGACGATGGCGGCTTGGAGCGGGCCAGCGTCGGGCGGCGTCTCGTTGAACGGGCACCAGCCGATGACCGCGGGATGGTTGCGGTCGCGGCGCAGGATCTCGACCCACTCGTTGATCACCGGGAGGTTGACCGCCGGGTTCTTGTAGTTCAGGCCCCAATTGGGAAACTCGCCCCAGACCAGGTATCCGAGCTTGTCGGCCCAGTAGAGGAACCGCGGCTCAAAGACCTTCTGGTGCAGCCGGGCCCCGTTGAAGCCCACGGCCTTCGAGAGCTCGATGTCGCGCCGCAGGGCGGCATCGCTGGGGGCGGTCCAGATGCCGTCGGGGTAAAACCCCTGGTCGAGCACCGTGCGCTGGAAGACCGGTTTGCCGTTGATCAGGATCGCCGCCCCGCGGATCGTCACCTCGCGCAGACCGAAATACGAATCCACCCGGTCCACCGTCTCGTCGCCGCGCACGAGCGAGAGCTTGAGGTCGTAGAGGAACGGGTCTTCCAGGGACCAGAGCCGCTTCTCGGAGAGATTGAGCACGAGCTGGTTGTTACGCCAATCGGCGGGCGCTTCGGCCGTCCCCACGACCTCCTTCCCATTGCTCGCGACGGCCTTGAGCGTCAGTCCGGCGGCGTCGCCCTCCACTTCGGCCTGGAGCAGGACGCGGGAGCCCTTGATGTCGGGCTCAACGCGCACGTCCCGGATGAACGCCGCCCCGACCCCTTCCAGCCACACCGTCTGCCAGATGCCCGTGGTCCGCGTATAGACGCAGCCCTCGCTCTTCTCGGAATGGGCCTGCTTGCCGGTGGCCTGGAGCCCGCTCCGCGTGTCGTCGAAGGCATGGACGATCAGGGTGTTGTCGGCCGGTTTGAGATGCTCCGTAACGTCGAACCAGAACGGCGCGCTGCCGCCGGTGTGCTCGCCCGCGAGATGCCCATTGACCCAGACCCGCGTTCTCCAATCGCAAGCGCCGACGTGCAGCCTCACCCGCGGCGATTTCCACTCGGCCGGTTTCCGAAACGTGCGCCGATACCAGACGTTCTTGACGAAGCCCGTCCGTCCCAGCCCGGAGAGCTTGCTCTCGCGGCAGAAGGGGACCACGATCTTGTCGGGGTAGGCTGCGGCGGCCAAGAAGCTCTGGTCGCTGTTGTCGTCCGTCTCGGCGAACTCCCAGGCGCCGTTGAGGTTGAGCCACTGGGCCCGCACCATCTGCGGGAAGGGGTGTTCGGGGCGGGGAATTCCCGGTGCCTCGGCGGCAGGGGCCGGGATCGCAGCGCACCACGCGAGAATCGCCAGAGTCAGAGGCTTCAGGCCGGTCGGTCGGGTCATCGGTGTTCTCCCAGCAATGAGGCAAATGTCGAAAGCCAAATGACGAAAGAAATCCGAATGACGAAGCTCGAATGAACTGCTCAGCAGCCAGGGCCGGCAAGCCCTTTCGGATTTCTTGCTTCGTCACTGCTTCGTCATTTGGTTTTCGTCATTCGTCATTCCCGTGGGGGGCCCAAAAATCCCGGCGGCTGCGTTATCGCCGGCTCGATTTGGCGTCCTGGTTCAGATGGGCGCCGATCCAGCGTTCCAGCTCGTCCCAGTCCACCGGCGGAAGCTTGGAGAGGTCGGGCCGCAGGCGCGCGGCATCCTTGATGTACACGTGGACGATCTGGTCGGCCGCCTTCTCCGTGTTCCAATGGATCAGGATGCGAAGGCACCGGGCGAGCGAGCCCGGCACGCTCAGCTCGTGGACGCACATCAGGGCGACGTTGAGCCAGCCGAGCTGGCGCGCGGCCACGGCGGGAAACTCGGCGTCCAGATCGGGCGTCGTGGTGAAGGTCGCGCTGGCCACGTCCTCCTGCCGGATGTCGTTCTGGCGGATCATCAGCGCCAGCAGCTCCAACGTCCCCTTGAGGATGGCCTCAGGGGTGTTGGCCTCGACGGTCGTAGCCCCCCGAACCCCGCGGCACGCCATGGCAGTCCCCACGGTGTGCCACTGCTTCGCAGAAGCAGTGCCTGCGACGGTACGCGGGCACCGCTTGCCCGACGGCAAGCAGCGGCACACTCTCGCTTAGCCCAGTCGTTGGGCGGTTCCACCGAGTACGGCCCTCTAGTGTACCCCAAGACGCGGCGACTTGCCACTGGGC
>CAYGZI010000471.1:0-5108 GCA_964354245.1 uncultured Planctomycetaceae bacterium | reverse complement strand
GGCGTAGAGTGTGGCGCGTCCGTCCTCGTCCTTGGCCGCGACGGCTTCGCGGAGCCGCTTGCCGCACTGGTTGCAGTAGGCGGCGCGGAGATGGTTCTTGCAGCCGCAGTAGGGGCAATGCGACGTCAGCTTGCGGCTGGGCATGGCCACGAACGGCCCGCTGGCGCCTTCGATGATCTTCAGATCGCGGACCACGAAGCTGTCGTCGAAGGTGATCGAGCAGAACGCTTTGAGCCGCTCGCCGGGCTCTTCCATGAGCTTGATGCGTACCTCGGTGATCTCCACGGCTGTTCTCCTTGCGCTTCGGACGGCTTCGGACAAGGTGACAGGCACCTTTTGACCGAAGGGCCCGAAGGGTGCTTCGCACAGAAGGTGCCTGTCACCTCTTCCGGACCCGCTCAGCAACTTCCTTGGACTGCCAAGGCAATCCCCACTCCGGTAGCACGTAAACGTCGGGCGACGCGCCGGGCGTGGCGCGCGTGACGACAAAGCCCAAACCAGCACGTCCCGCTTCCACTCATTCCATGCCCCAGACAATCCATCCGCGCCATCGCCTCGCGGAGCCGGCCGATCCAGGGCGACAGGCCCTCGGCCGCCGGCTCCAAGCGATTGAACAACCGCCGCCCAATCTCCCGCAGGTCTCCTTCTTCAATCGCCTCGACCACGGGTTGCACACTCCTCGGGTCGCGCGGAGGCCGGCAGGCCCGGTAGACGTCCGCCGTTGAGAGGCCGACGGGCGGGCGGACCAGAACGAAGTGCAGCCCAGCGGGGCCGCTGATCGACTGGACCCGCTCGCCTCGACCTCGGCATACGGCCGGGCCTTGGGCGAAGAACAGAGGGACATCGCTCCCCAGTTCCGCCCCCAATTTGGCCAGTTCCTCCCCGGACCAATCCAGGTTCCACACGACGTTGGCTGCGATGAGGGCGGCGGCGGCATCACTGGAGCCTCCCCCAAGCCCAGCCGCAGTGGGGATACGCTTAACCAATCGCAGGGATGCACCCTGACGGCCCCCGGCACTCCTCCGGAGCAATTCCACTGCCCGGACTACCAGGTTCTCGGGTCCGTCGGGGAGACCCTCCAACCAGCTCCCCGCGGGCATCCCCGCGCTGTAAGCCTTTTGGCAGGCGAAGGTTACCTGCTCATCATCCCTGTTCCGGAAATAAAGTGTGTCGTAGAACGCGATCGGCGTTACGAGAGTCTCGATCTCGTGATACCCGTCCGACCTCCTGCCGAGCACCTCGAAGAAGAGGTTCAGCTTCGCCGGCGCGTGGACGACCACGTCCGAACCGGACCGGTGGAGGTGCATCCTTCACGTCCTTACCGGGGCACGACCTCTAAAATGTTATCCGCCAAGAACTTCGGAAACGAAAAGCCCGGGGACCCTTCCCCGCGAGGTGATTCTACTGCCAGGCCACGGTCCCGTCAATCTGGCCCAAAAGCCGCCCAGCAAGAAAAAACGGATCGCGCCGGCACGACCGTCCCATGACCCAGGAGGACAGACATTCCTGTCTGTCCGACGTTTCCGTCTTTGCTAGCCGCCAAGGCGCGTGTTGGCAGACAGGAATGTCTGCCCTAGTGACGGCGGTAGCGGGCTCGAAGATACTCTACCACGATCGGCAACATGGAGATGATCACGATCGCCACGATGACCAAGGTGAAGTTCCTCTCCACCAAGGGCGATTCGCAGAAGACAAAACCGCCGCCCGCCAGTAGCACAACCCAGGCGATCCCTCCGGCCACGTTGTAGAAAAAAAAACGCCGGTAGCTCATCGCGCCGATGCCGGCCACAAACGGTGCGAACGTCCGAATGATCGGGATGAACCGGGCGAGAACAATCGTCTTGCCTCCGTACTTCTCGTAGAAGCGGTGCGTTCGATCCAGGTATTCCTTCTTGAGGAACCGCACGCGGCCGCTGAACGCCCGCGGGCCGATGTACGCGCCGATCCAGTAGTTGACCGTGTCGCCGACGATCGAAGCGACGCTCAGCAAGACCAGGATCGTCGGCAGGTGCAACCAACCCCTGCCGGCGCAGGCCCCGGCCGCGAAGAGGAGCGAATCGCCCGGCAGAAAGGGGGTCACCACCAGGCCCGTCTCGCAGAAGATGATCGCAAAGAGGATCCAATAGATCCACGTGCCGTATTCCGGGATTATCTTCTCGAGGGTTTCATCCAAATGGATGAACTGCTCGAAGGCGCCTTGGAGGAACTCCATTTCATCTCCTCGTCAGCCGGCGGAACCGCTCCATCAGGTCGCGGGTGATCGGGCCGGGGGTGCCGTCGCCGATCTTGCGGCTGTCGACCTTCACCACCGGCACCACCTCGGCCGCCGTCCCCGTCAGGAAGCACTCGTCGGCAATGAACACGTCGTGCTTCGTGAGCGGAATCTCGCGGACCTCGATCCCGGCGTCGCGGGCCAGCTCCATCACGGCCTCGCGCGTGATCCCTTCGAGGATGCCCGCGTCGGTCGGCGGGGTGAGCAGCTTGCCGCCGCGCACCAGGAAGATGTTGTCGCCGGTACACTCGGCCACTTCGCCCTTGTGGTTGAGCATGAGGGCCTCGATGCAGCCGGCCTGAAGCCCCTCGATCTTGGCGAGGATGTTGTTCAGGTAGTTGAGCGATTTGATCCGGGCGTTCAGCGCGGCCGGGTGGTTGCGCTGGGTGCTGACCGTGACGATCTCCAGCCCCTTCTGATAGAGCTCGTCGGGATAGAGCGTGATCTTGTCGGTGATGACGATCACCTGGGGCTGGCTGCAACGGTTGGGGTCCAGCCCGAGGGTCCCCACGCCGCGGGTGACGATCAGGCGGATGTAGCCGTCGAGGATGCCGTTCGTGGCCAGGGTGTCCTGGATGGCCTTGGCCATGGCCTCCTGGGTCATGGGGATTTCGAGCCAGATGGCCTTGGCGGAGTTCCAGAGCCGGTCCAAGTGCTGCTTCAGTCGGAAGACCTTGCCGGCGTAGCTGCGGATGCCCTCGAAGACCCCGTCGCCGTAGAGCAGCCCGTGGTCGTAGACGCTGATCTTGGCATCCTCTTTGTCGTAGAGCTTTCCGTCGATGTAGACTTGCAGGGGCATGGCGCGTTCTTTCAGCCACGGATGAAACACGGAAGAAACACGGTCTTTCGGCCACGGATGGAACACGGAAGAGACACGGAACGAAGAAGGAGTGAACCTCGAGCGCCGCTCCAATGACTTGCCCGGCAATGTCTTTGGACTTGTCGGTGTTTCATCCGTGTTCCATCCGTGGCTACCTTTAGAAGACCATGCGTTTGAACTCGACCTTCGTCCTCCCGAAGTTGATGAGCAGGCCGACCTTAATGCCAGTCGCCTTCAACTCATTGAGCAACTGCGGTTCGTCTTCCGAATTGTAGTTTTTCGCCACCTTGAGTTCGACCACTATACAGTCGTTCACAAGCAGATCGGCTTTGTAGTAGCCAACCTCCACCCCCTTGTACACGACGCGGATTTCGGCCTCGATCTCAGCCTTCAGGCCGCGTGCGTGAAGCTCCACCTGCATCGCGCGCTGGTACACTCTCTCCAAGAAACCGTAACCGAGCACTCGATGGACCTCGAACGCCGCTCCAATGATCTGCTCGGTAATGTCCTTGTGCAGCAATTCCACCGTGCAGCACCGCACTTGTCCGTGTTTCTTCCGTGTTTCATCCGTGGCTTCTTATTGCTTCTCGATCTGCCCGTCCACGAGCCGGACGATGCGGTCGGCCTGCTCGGCAATGAGCGGATCGTGCGTCACCATGACTATAGTCAGGTTTTGCCCGCGGTTCAAGGAGTGGAGCAGATCGAGGATCTCGCGCCCGGTGGCTTGATCGAGGTTTCCCGTGGGCTCGTCAGCCAAGAGGACACTGGGCCCGGCGACCAAGGCCCGGGCGATGGCGGCCCGCTGCATCTCGCCGCCGGAGAGCTCGCGCGGCTTGTGCTTGAGCCGATGGGAAAGCCCGACCATTTCCAGCAGTTCCGTGGCAGCCCGGCGGTGGCGTTTGCGGTGGAGCAAAAAGCTGAAGAGGCCCTCGGCGATCATGAGCGGGGCCAACACGTTTTCCAGCGCGGAGAGCTCGGGCAGCAGGTGGTAGAACTGGAAGATCATGCCGAAATGGCGGTTTCGGAGCCGGTCGCGCTGGCTTGTGGGCAGGCGGTCGATGCGGAGGCCGTTGAAATAGATCTCGCCCTGGTCGGGGGCATCGAGCGTGCCCAGCAGGTGCAAGAGCGTGCTCTTGCCGGAGCCGCTTTGACCGACAACGGCCAGGATCTGGCCGCGGCGCACGCCGAGACTGACGCCCTTGAGCACGGGCACTTCGCTGGGACCTTTGCGGAAGCTCTTCTTGAGCCCTACGGCTTCGAGCTGATAGCCGGCGGGCGGGCCGGGACGCGGCGGCGCAGCGCGAACGGGGCAAGCGGCGTCGGCCGCTTTCTCCTTGAAGGGCATTCGCGTGGCCAGATCGATCCCGGCGGTCACGGAGACGGGCCGCAGCAGTTTGCCCGGCGGGGCCTGCGCCGACAGATCGAGGTGCGGACCGCCCTCTAGCGCCGGTCCGCCTCGCACGCGGAGCGTGGCGGGCCGGTGGGGCGTGGTCCCGCCGGGACGGGTCTTGCCCGCGCGCGATCCCAGGCCGCCTGCCGCCTCGTCACTCATAGCGCAGGGCCTCCACGGGGTGCAGCAGCGCGGCACGCAGGGCGGGCAGGATGCTCGCCAACACGGCGATCCCCACCGCACCGAAGACGATCCAAGCGATGTTCCACGGGTCCACGATGGTCGGGATCTTGTAGAAGTAATAGATCGTCGGGTCGAAGATCGGCCGGCCGGTCAGCTTGCCGAGCACGGCGGCGATCTCGTTGATGTGACGGACCAGCAGAAGCCCCAGCCCCAGGCCCACTCCCGACCCGACCAGCCCGAGCGACAGTCCGTAGCTCAGGAAAATTCCCATCACCCCCGCGCCCGAAGCCCCGAGCGATTTCAGGATGCCGATGTCGCGGGTCTTTTCGACCACGATCATGAAGAAGATTGCCAGGATGCCGAAACCGGAGACGGCGATAATGAGGAACAAGAGCACGTTGAGGATCGCGGTTTCCATCTGCACGGCGGCCAGCAGCGGGCCC
>CAYGZI010000470.1:0-5108 GCA_964354245.1 uncultured Planctomycetaceae bacterium | reverse complement strand
GTTCATCCGCGACCAGTTTGCCGACCGGACGCTCCTGGCCATGATGAGCACGGCGGGTCACGGCTCGTTCGTCCACCTCTACGTCAACGGCCTGTACTGGGGCGTATACAACCCGGTGGAGCGGCCCGACACCTCGTTCGCGGCGGCCTATTTCGGCGGCGACAAGGAGAACTGGGACGGCATCAACGCCGGCGCCCCTACCGGCGAGAGCAGCTCCGTGCCGTGGTCGAGCCTGATGAACTTCGACTTCGAGAGCGGCAGCACCGCCGCCTACCAGCGGGTCCAAGGCAACTTCCCCGACGGCGCCGACGACCCCGCCACGGAAAGCCTGCTGGACGTCGCCAACTACATCGACTACCTGCTGGTGAACTTCTTCGTGGCCAACGCCGATTGGCCCGGCCACAACTACTACACGGCCCGGCCCCGCGGCACGGACAGCACCGGCTTCAAGTTCTTCCCGTGGGACACGGAGATGGCCATGGGGCTGTCGTGGATCCGGAGTCCGGCCGGCGACGTGACCGGCGTCGGGGCAGCCAACAGCAACGACCCCGCCGAGCCGTACTACTGGCTCCAGATGAACCCCGACTTCCGGATGCTCTTCGCGGACCATGCCCACAAGAACCTGTTCAACGGCGGCGCGCTGACGACCGCGCCGGCCGTGGCCCGCTACCAGGCCCTGGCTGGCGAGGTCGCGGCAGCCGTCAGCGCGGAGTCGGCCCGCTGGGGCGACGTCACCTCGGGTCTCCCCTTCAAGCCCACCGACTGGCAAAACGAGCGCGACTGGATCCTCAACACCTACCTGCCCCAGCGCAACGGGGCCCTGGTCCAGCAGTTGCGCAACCGCGGGCTCTACCCGGGCACCGAGGCCCCGACGTTCTACCTCAATGGCGTCTATCAGCACGGCGGGACGTTTCCGCTCGGCGCTTCCCTGACGATGACCGCGCCGGCCGGAACGGTCTACTACAGCCTCGACGGCGCCGATCCGCGCCTGCCCGGCGGCGAGATCCGCCCCGGCGCCCTGGTCTACGGCGACGCGATTGCGCTCGGGACCAACACGCACGTGAAGTCGCGGGTGTACGCTGACGGGGTGTGGAGCGCCCTGAACGAGGCGACCTACTACGTCGATCTGGCCCCGTCGATCCGCATTACCGAGATCATGTACAACCCGGCGGCCCCGACCGCGGCCGAGATCGCCGCCGGCTACTCCAACAACGACGATTTCGAGTTCATCGAGATCAAGAACATCGGCGGCCAGACGCTTCCGCTGGGCGGGCTGCGGTTCGCCAGCGGCATCACCTTTACGTTCCCCGACGGCGTCTCGATTGACCCCGGCGCGTACAAGGTGATCGTCCGCAACCAGCCGGCCTTCCTCTTCCGCTACAGTACCCTCGACCCGGGCATCATCGCAGGCGTGTACACGGGCAGCCTGAACAACGCCGGCGAGACGGTCGAGCTGGACTCGCCCGTCGGCGGGGCCATTCACCTCTTCGAGTACAAGGACGGCTGGTACGGCCACACGGACGGCGAGGGCTTCTCGCTCGCGATCCGCGACCCGCTCGGCCCGCTGGCCCTGTGGAACGCCAGCGACGGCTGGCGCGCAAGCGCGGCCCCCGGCGGCACCCCCGGCTTCGAGGATACGCTCACTGCGCCCGGCTCGGTGATCGTCAACGAGGTCCTCGCCCACCAGGACGCGCCGCCCGAGGACATGGTCGAGCTCTACAACGCCACGGACCAAGCGATCGACGTCGGCGGCTGGTTCCTCAGCGACGCCAAGGAAGACCTCACGAAGTACCAGATCGCGTCCGATACGTGGATCCAGGCGCACGGCTACTTCGTACTCACGGAAAACGGCAACTTCGGCACGGGCTCGGGCGATCCGGGCTCGCGCGTGCCCTTCGCCTTCAGCGAGCACGGCGACGATGTCTACCTGAGCTCGAATGCGTCCGGCGTGGCCGGCGGCTATCGCGAGCACGTCGATTTCGGCGCCACGCCCAACGGCATCTCCGTCGGCCTGTACACGAAATCGACGGGCGGGACGGACTACACCCTGCTGGATACGCCCACCTTCGGCCCCGGCCCGGACTACTCGGGGTCGCCCAATAGCGCCCCGTACCGCGCGCCGCTGGTGCTCAACGAGGTCATGTATCACCCGGCCGCGGCTACGCCTGCCGAGATCGCCGCCGGCTACGGCGCCGACGACTTCGAGTTTGTGGAGCTCTACAACCGCTCCGGGGCCGAGCAGACGCTCCGCGACTTCCACTTGGGTAGCGGCATCGGCTTCACGTTCGGCTGGTACGATGCCGACGGCTTCGGCCGCGAGTCGTGGACCCTCGAGCCCGGCGCCGCGGCCACTTGGTTCACCGCCGGCCTCCCCAGCGGCGCCTACGAGGTCTTCGCGCGCTACGACCTCTACGACGCCCTAGATCAGAAGCGGAACCTCGACGACGCAGCCCAATACCAGATGTACCACGCGGGCGGGACGACGCTCGTGACCATCGACCAGGACGACGATGTCTTGACCTACACGGACCCCGACGGCTGGGTCTCGCTGGGCACGTACACCTTTGACGGCGTGGGCACGGTCGCGCTCACCCGCGGCAGCGACGGCCCCAACGACTGGACCATCGCCGATCAGGTCAAGTTCACCAAGTCGGGCTTCGAGGACGTCGTGGACAACCCCATGCTGACTTCCTCGTGGACGGGCGGCGGGCCCAGGACGCTTGCGGCGGGCGGGTATCTGGTGATGGTGAGCAACTACGCGGCCTTTGACTCGCGCTACGGCGTCGCCGCCAACAACATCCCCGTGGCGGGCGTCTACAGCGGCAACCTCAGCAATAGCGGCGACCCCCTCAAGCTGTTCCAGGTCGGCCAGTTCGACCCGGCCAGCGGCTACGTCCCGGACTACCGCGTCGACTACGTCAACTTCCAGGACCATGCCCCCTGGCCCGAGGAGCCCGACGGCACCGGTTCGCCGCTCAATCGCCTCGACGTGAGTCAGTACGGCAACGACCCGATCAACTGGGAGGCGGGGGCACTGGACGGCACGCCCGGGTCGCCCAACGTGGCCATCGACCGCTCGGCGCCCTCCGCGCCCGCCGACCTCGCGGGCCACGTCACCGTCAACCCGGACAAGATCACCCTCACCTGGACCGCCGCGGTCGACGGCGAGAGCTACGTCGATCGCTACGTCGTTTACCGCGACGGCGAAGTGCTCGGCGCCCCGGCGGCGACGTCTTTCCAGGACACCGCCGTCGCGCCCGTGAGGCCTTACTCGTACGAGGTCTCGGCCGTCAACCGCGACGGCTACGAGGGAATGCGCTCGGCGGCCGCGGTGGTGACCGTGCCGGGCATCGTCGACTATGCCGCCCCCGACGCCTCGCACATCGAGATCCGCTTCACCGAGGCGCTCACCCAGGCCACCGCCACGGTGCTCGGCAACTACGTATTCGTGGGTGGGACGCTCAGCGGCGCCGTCCTCTCGGAAGACGGCCTCAAGGTGACCCTCGCCACCGCCGGGCCGCTCGTGACCGGCAATTCCTACTCGGTCGCGACCCACAACCTTGCTACGCTCTCCGGCAACGAAGTCCGCGATGGACTCCAGATTGCCTTTGTCTATGCGCCCCAGGGCAGTGGCTACCTCCTGCGCGAGTACTGGCTGGGGATCTCCGGCACGCTGGTCAGCAACCTCACCGGCAATCCCAACTACCCGGACAATTACACCGGCAAGAGCTACCCCACGTCGTTCGAGGGGCCCGTGAGCTTCGCCGACAACTACGGGACCCGCATCCGCGGATACCTGCATCCGCCCGCGTCCGGCGATTACGTCTTCTGGATCGCCAGCAACGAGACCAGCGAGCTGTGGCTTTCGACCGACGACGATCCCGCCCACCGCGTCCGGATCGCCTACGTGCCCGGCAAGACCGCCTCGCGCGACTGGGGCGTTTACCCCGCCCAGCAATCCGTGCCGATCTCGCTCATGGCCGGGCGCAGGTACTACGTCGAGGCCCTCCAGAAGGAAGGCACGGGCAGCGACCACGTCGCCGTGCGCTGGCAGTTGCCCGGCGGCGTTTGGGAGAATCCGGCCGATCCGACTTTGCCGATCCCCGGCAGCCGCCTCTCGCAATGGGGCGAGCTGCCCGACACGAGCCCGCCGACCGTCCCGGCCAACCTCAGCGCCCAGGTCGCCGGCAGCACCCGCGTGGACCTGAGCTGGGTAGGCTCGACCGACCCTCAGACCGGCGTACACCACTACGTGATCTATCGCGACGGGCTGGAGTACGCCCGGTCCACGACCCCCAGCTACTCCGATCTTGGCGCGGCCGCGGGCCTGCGCCACCGCTACCAGGTCTCGGCCCGGAACCCGTTCTTCTTCGAGAGCTCACGCACCGCCACGATCAGCATCGCGCCGGCCGGCATCGTCTCCTCCGCGGCCATCGACGCCACGACCGTCCAGATCGTCTTCACCGAGCCCATGGACCGCACCCGGGCCGAACAGCCCGCCAACTACGCGCTATCGGGCGGTCGGACGGTCGCGGCCGCCGCACTGCAAGCCGACCGGCTCGCCGTGCGGCTGACCGCGTCGGCCCTGACGCTCGGCACGACCTATACGGTCACCGTCAACAATCTCCGCACGGCTGTGGGGGTCGCCCTGCCGGCAAACCACCAAACCACCTTCTACTACGGCAACGGCATCCTCTGGGAATACTGGTTGAACATCGGCAGCGGCAACGCCGTCGGCGACTTGACCGGCAATCCCAATTACCCCTACAATCCCAGCGGCCGCGAATACCGCACGCTCTTCGAGGCCCGCTCCAACTGGGCGGATAGCTACGGCGGCCGGATGCGGGCCTTCCTCGTGCCCACCGTCACCGGCGACTACCGGTTTTGGATCGCCAGCGACGACAACGGCGAGCTCTGGCTCTCGACCACTAGTGACCCTGCAAACAGGACCCGCATTGCCTACGTCTCCGGAGCGACCGGCTCCCGCGAGTGGACCAAGTATGCGCAACAACAGTCCGCCCTGATCCCCCTTGTGGCCGGACAACGTTATTACGTCGAGGCCCTCATGAAGGAAGGCGGAGGCGGCGACAACCTCGCCGTCGCCTGGC
>CAYGZI010000469.1:0-5115 GCA_964354245.1 uncultured Planctomycetaceae bacterium | reverse complement strand
TCATCACTTGCTCGAAGCTGCCCCCTTGGTGAGGGCCACAAATGTAGTGGCTCGGATCCAGGGTAATAGCCAAGCCCTTCACGTTGTCGCACAGCACCACCGCGGTATCCGGGTCCTGCGTCATGCGCCCGGCCTCGGTGAGGAGGCCCACTACAACACTTTCAGCGGAAGCAATAGCCACCAAACGGCGGAGCCGCTCCACCTCCGCGTTGAACGGCGTGCCCAACTCCGCCGAGCGGACCGTCAGCGTCACCACCTTGGTCGCCTTGGCCAACTTGCAGCACGCCGCAAACTGCCGGTAGTACTCCTCCTCCGGGGCCTCCACCTCAACACTATAGGCCACTACCCCCAAACGATGGGTCTGCCGGCAGACGCGCAGGGCATGTTCCAGGTCGGCGGCTATCTCGGACGGCTTGAGGTGTCCCCCCGACTCGTGGGCCACGATCTCCACGTTGGTGAATTCCAGGTCGGCCAATCGCCCCAGCGCCGCGCTGAGACTCAGTTCCGGGAAACAGTTGGTCGAAGCAGCGACATACACGCTTGTAGTCCTCCATCTGGCCCGTCGGACGCCGTCACGCCCGAAACCGGCGTAGGCCGGTACTTTATGCCGCACGGCCCGTTTTGGCAACACCTTTGCCTCCCGGGTCGCCCGAGATACACTTCCGCAGGATGAATTATCCAAGGCATTGCGAGTGCCAGGCTGACTATCTGTAAGGAGTTGCCATGGAGCCGAACCTTCCACCCCAACAGGGGGAACTGTCCCGGGCACCGGGCCCCTTCATTGAGGTCATCGAGCCGGCCGCCGCACGGCCGCCTCAACGCTCGCTGGCCGGGGGCCTGATCGGACTTGTGCGCCGCCTCCTTTGGGTGTTTCTCAGCGGACTTCTATTCGTCTTGGCCCTCTTCTTCGGCGGCGCGCTCGCCCTGGGATTGATCCTCGGGTGGGCAGGCCCGGCCGATACCGAGGGCCGCCCTCAGGAACGGCACTTCTCCCACAACCCGAAAGCGGCCAATAAGATCGCCATCATCTCCGTCGAAGGAGCGATCCTGGAGGGCCGCGGATTCGTCAAGCGCCAGATCGACCGCGTCCAACAGGACGAGAGCGTCCGCGCCGTTGTGCTACGCGTGGACTCGCCCGGCGGGACCGTCACCGGCAGCGACTATATCTACCACCATCTGGCCGAGCTGACCCGCGAGCGGAAGATCCCCATCGTCGTGAGCATGGGCTCGGTCGCTGCCAGCGGCGGCTACTACGTGGCGATGGCCGTGGGCCCGCGGGCGGACACGATCTACGCCGAGCCGACGACGTGGACCGGCTCGATCGGCGTGATGATTCCCCATTACGACGCCTCGGAGCTGATGAAGCACGTCGGCGTGCGCCAGGATTCGCTGGTCAGCGGGCCGCTCAAGGGCATGGGCACGATCACGCGTCCCTTGACCGACAAGGAACGCGAGGTCCTCCAGGGCCTGGTCAAGGAGAGCTTCGATCACTTCAAGGAGATCGTCCGCAACGGGCGTCCGAAGTTCCAGAAAGACCCCAAGGCATTGGACGACCTGGCCACCGGACAGGTTTACTCGGCCCAACAGGCCGTGGGCAACGGCCTGGTGGATAAAATCGGCTTCCTGGAGGACGCTGTCGACCGGGCCATCAGCCTGGCCGGGCTGTCGGCCGACCAAGTACACGTCGTGGAGTACAGGCGGGAGTTTTCGCTGGTGGGCTACCTGCTGAACAGCCGGGCGAAGAGCCCGGCGATCGACGTGGCGGCGCTGTTGGACCTGACGGTTCCCCGGGCGTACTACCTGCATAGCTGGGCCCCGTCGCTGCTTTCAAGCAGCGAATGAGGGGAAGGGGCTGGGGACGAGGGATTAGGGATTGGGGATTAGGGATTGGGGATGCGTGCCCGGGGGCGCGAGGGGCGTGCGATCGACGCCGAAGTGAAGAGTGCAAGATCGGAAGTGAAAAGCGCAGAGTGGCGAGCGGACCCTCGTTCTTCACTTTGCCCTTTGCCCTTCTCACTTGTCACTTTTCACTTCTGACTCCTGTGTTCTGACTTCCGACTTCTCAACCGCCCCCTTGGCCCGCACGTCCGTCCGGCCCTTTTCCGGCGGGCGGTCCTTCGGGTCCGGCCGGCGTCCCGGCGGCCCGCCGCGTTTCTCCCAAGGCCCAAAGAAGCCCGGCGGACGATCCGACCCCTGGTACAACTTCCTGTAGATGTATCTGCGCAACAGCTCCTGGGAGATTCTTTCCCCCCCGCCGGGAAGGCTTAGCAGCCACTCGCGATCCTTCGCGCTGAGTTCTTTCTCGAAGAACTGAGCCAACTCGTCATCGCCCACGGCCGTCACCTGAGGATGCGCTCCGTGCGGCCCCCGTTGCGACACGACAAAGAGCCCAATCAAGCCGGAGGCGTTGCGCCATTGCTCCGCCATCGGTTGCCGCTGGAGCCGCTCGCGGGTCCTCTCGGAGAGCCTTGCCCGCATTTCTTCCAAGTCGCTGTCTTCCAGCTTGGGCATCGTCCCCGGGTGGTCGAGTTGCCAGCGGAGCATGAGGGTTGCCACGACTTCGTGTCTGTGCAACGTGTCCTTGATCCCCGGGATCTGGGCGAGCTGTTTCTTCAGCTCCTCACGGTGGGGCGCGGAGATTATTTCCTTCAGAAGCTCCGTTCCATGCCCGGCAACGTAGTTGTCGAGCCACTGGAGCAGTCCTTCCATGTCGTCCGGGTTGAAGAACCTCGCTGGGCCGCCGGACTGCAAGATCGCCCGGCGATAGGGGTCGGCCCAGCCCATCGCCTGGAAATCGCGGCCCTTGGAAGCCTTCTTTGCCTGTTCGGCCTCCAGCATCTGCTGGATCCGGGCGACGCGCTGCCCGCGGGGGAGTTCCAGCAGCTCGGCCTGCACGGACGGCCGGAGGGTGGTGAGCCAATCGTAGTAGTGGCGCATCACCTTGCGAAGCTCCTCGGCGTTGGAGCGATCGTTGAGCTCCTGGCAGAGGCTGCGGAGCCGCTCCTGCTTGGCCGGGTCCAGCTTGGCCAGTTGCCTCCGATGCTCCATGAGGTCCGCCTGTTGGGCCGGGGTCATCGCCATGAACTGGTCCAGGCGCTCCTTCAGCGCGTTCGGGAGAAAGAAGGTGCGAAGCGACAAGAAGGTCGAGTCGGTCTCCTTCGGGAGATCGCCGGGCGCGTCCTGGGCGACGGCCGGACGGCCGCTGTGCCAGGGCACGGCAACTGCCCAGCCCCACGCCAGCGCCGCCAGCCCGACCCGGACGCTCCAATGTCGCCGCTCACCCTTCATCCGGCGCGTCCTTCACAAAGAACCCCTGGTCGTAGAGCGTCTGGAGAAAGTCCACGTCGTCGATCTGGTTCAGCTCGTCGTAATCCTCCAAGAGCGGCAGGTCGCGAAGGAACTGGCGGTCCGGCTCGGGCCAGAACACGGCCACGGCCAGAAAACCCGCCAAAACCGCCGCCAACAGCCCGACGCCGCCGATCGCCCAGCGGCGCACGCGCCGGCGCGGGGCTTCGGCCCGTTGGCGGCTCAATTCCGCCTCCTCCTGAAGCGCCACCATCTCGATCGTGGTGCGCGTGAACGTCTCTTCGACCTGCGGCCGATCGAGGCCGTCCAAGAGCGACCAGGTCCGCTCCAGGCGCGCAAGCTGCTCGCGGGCCTTCGCGTTGCCGGCCAGGAGGACCTCGACCCGGCGCGCGCAATTGTCGTCGAGTTCCCCGTCCAGGTAAGCGACGAGCTGCTCCTCAAGCCCTGCCTGGTCCTCGGTCGGACTGATAGAAATCGGTTCGTCGGCCATACCGCTGCGGTCAGTGTCTCTCGATGGCTAGTGCTGAATCCGCTCTGCCCCCCAATCCCTAATCCCTGTCCCCTAGGCCCCCTCCTCGTCTGCCGCGGGTCTCGGCCCGTCGCCCGACCGGGGCCGGCTCCCGTGGTCCAAGTAGGGCTCCAACACCTCGCGCAAGTTGACCCGCGCACGCGCCAACAGCGACTTGACGGCCTGCGGCGAGAGTTCCATGGCCTCCGCGATGTCGGCGTAACTCATCCCTTCAAACTTGCTCAGCAACACGGCCATGCGCTGGCGCTCGTTGAGCGCCTCCAGCGCCAAACGCACGATGTCGCGCATCTCGGCCTTGTCGACCCGCCGGACGGGCATCTGGCCGCTGGAGGCCTGGATCACGCGGTCCCACGGGCTGCCCACGCCCGAGCCTTCCGGCGTGCGAAGTCCCACTTCGCGGCGCCGAGAGCGGCTCCTCAGGGCGTTGGAGGCGACGTTGTTGGCGATCGTAAAGAGCCACGTCGAAAACTTCGCCCCGGCGACGTAGCTCTTTCGCGCCCGGTAGACCCGCAGGAAGACATCCTGGGCGAGGTCCTCCGCTTGATCGCGGTCCCCGACCAGGTGCTCCAGGACGGACACCAGGCGGCCCTGGTAGCGGAGCATCAGCTCCTCGAACGCCTCGGCACTGTCTGCGCGGACCTCCAACATCAAGCGGACGTCGGGGTCGCGGAGTGCCTGGCGCTGGGCGGAGGATTCGCTGACAACCAACGCAATGCCCACCGGAAAGGGTCCTTCCGGGGCGCCCCGGACCTCCCGGGGCACTTGCTTCTAGTTTAGACGAACCGGTTGTCGGCGACCAGCCGCCCCAACGGCTTTGCGCTCGGCTCTTTAGGATTCAACCCCGAGCGGCGGGCAGGGTTTCTCTCCTGGCCTCTTGTCACCAAAGCGGGGGACCGGGATTAGGGATTAGGGATGGGGATTGGGGATTCGAGTCCCTAATCCCTAGTCCCTAATCCCCAATCCCGTGGTTCTACTCCGCCACCCTGCCCGTCGCCGCCCACTCCGCGCCCCGGGCAATGATCTTCGCCACGCTCGGGTTAGACAGTGCCTTGCCGTCGTGGCCAAACGCGTTGTAGACCACCCGGCCCTTGCCGTACTCGTGGGTGAACACCAGCGGCTCGGTCTTCTTGCTCCAGTCGGAGTAGGCCGACACCAGCACGCGAACGGGCGCGTCGCCCTGGAGCTTGGAGTACAGTTCGTCGTCGGTCTTGAAGTCGGCCATGCCCTTGGTGATCGGATGCTCCTTGTCCGCCACCTTGCACTCGAAGACGCCCCGCGGG
>CAYGZI010000468.1:0-5128 GCA_964354245.1 uncultured Planctomycetaceae bacterium | reverse complement strand
CACCCGACACACGCCACCCGCCAAGTCTGGGACAACCCGGTCGTTTGGCGGGAAATCAAGACCTGGGCCTACGGCCGGAAGATCCTGGTGATCCGCCTGGCCTACTTCGTTCTGTTTGGGCTGGCGGCGGGGAGCCTTGGGTGGGTGGGCTGGCACGGGGAGCCGGTCACTCGCTCGGTCGCGCTCACGGCGCTGGTTCCGCTGGGGCTGTTGAGCCTGGTGTTGGTCAACGCGCAGGCGGTGACTTCTCTGACCAGCGAGCGCGACGGCCGGGCCCTCGACCTTCTCCTGGTCAGCGACTTGAGTCCCAAGGAGATCGTATACGGCAAGCTCGGCGGCGTCTTCTACAACGCCAAGGAGATGGTCGTCTTGCCGATGCTCCTGTGCGGCTACCTCTGGTACGCCAAGGCCCTGAGCTTCGAGAACCTGCTGTACCTGCTGACCGGTCTAGCGGTGCTGTACCTCTTTGTCGCCGTGCTGGGGATTCACATAGGCATGAACTATGCCAGCTCGCGCACGGCGATCGCCACGAGCCTGGGCACGGTCTTCTTCCTGTTCCTCGGCGTGGCCACCTGCATGTGGATGATGATCGCGCTGGGCGGCTCGTTCGAGGCGCAGTTGTGGCCGTTTCTGGGGTTCATTCTCGGCGGCGGCGTGGGGCTCTACGTTGCCCTGGGCGCCAGGAACCCATCGGGCGCAATCGGCGTAGCCTCGTTCGGCTGCCCGCTGGCCACCTTCTACGCCATCACCAGCTTTTTCCTGGACCAGACGCTGGGGGTGCTGTTGGTGGCGGGGACGGCCTACGGTTTTGCGGCCGCCGCGATGCTGGTCCCGGCGATCTACGAATTCGACGTGGCCACCGGAAGGACGACGCTCGGAGAGTGATCCCCGCGGCCCGGACGCCTACTTGCCGTAGCCCAGCGACTTGACGACCGCCAGCATCTCCTCGTAGGTGATGAAGCGGCGCCGGTGGCGCATCTTGTAGCTGTCGATGGCCACGGCCAATTCGCGGGCTTCCGGCGATAGGCTGTCGTGGCTGTTGGCAAACTGGCGGCGTTCCACAAGCGGGGGTCCGGCCGCGAATTCGTGAAATCGGCGTTCGACGAACGCTCCGCCGGCCGTCTCCAGACCTTGCGACATCACAATGACCCTCCTCTCACCCCGTGGGTCCGTAACCCTAACGACCAGAGAATACCCTGCAAGAAAAGCATATCCCGCGCTTGCCATGCGAGTGCGGCCGGCGAGGGGGGGCGACCGGGAATCCGGGCGAGGATGGGGCTACAACCCCTCTTTTCGGAAGAAAGCGACTACCACAAAGACACAAAGGCACGAAGGGGATATGGCGGCCAAAAGAGCATTCAGCTATCAGCTTTCAGCTATCAGACAGCCATCAGCACTCGGCAACCACCTGCGGGGACCTGTTCTCCGGGCTCTGGCCGATAGCCGAAGGCTGACGGCTGATAGCCGGGAGCTGATAGCCGGCCGCCCTTCTCTTTGTGCCTTCGTGCCTTTGTGGTAAGAAACCACGTTACCGGCTGGTCAGGCTGCGCGGCTGCCCGGCAAGCTCCACGCGCTTTAGAAGCTGCTGACTGGGCTGGTGTCTCGGGTCCAGGGCCAGGGCCTCTCGGGCGGCTGCGGCCGCTTCTTCACGGTACCCTGCCGACATGCGCGCCTCGGCCAGCCGATAGAGGAGTTCCGGCGTGGGCTTCTCGCGGGCGGCGGCGGCGGACAGGCTCTCGGCCGCCTCCGGGAATCGGCCCAAGGCCATTTGAGCCAACCCCTCCAGATACAGCACGCGTTGTGGCTCTTCTCCGGTCGGGTAGCGTTCTGCCAGCCCCTGGAGCGCGGCCAAGGCGCGTTGCGGCTGATTGATCTGGCCGTAAACCTCGGCCATTTCCAGCGGGATCGTCCGATCCTGCGGCTGATGACCCAAAGCCCGCTGGTAGTCCGCCAGCGCATCGGCGGGCCGGTCCACGGCGCGCATCACCCGGGCCCTGGCTGCCCAGGCGTCGGCCAACCGCGGGTCGAGATCGATGGCCCGCTGGGCGCTGTCCATCGCCGGACCGGTCTGGCCCAGCGCCAGGCGCATCTCGGCCATGCGCACGCACAGGGTCGCGTTTTCGGGGGCCAGTCGCTGGGCCTGTTCGAGTTGCGAGATCGCTTCGCGCCGCGATCCCCGATTCCAGAGGGCGTCGGCGTAGCCGCGGCGGGCATCGGGGTTGCTCGGACAGATGCTCACGGCGTGGGAGAGGACGGTTTCGGCCTCCTCCCACTGGCCGCGCTCCAACGCGGTGACCCCCTGCTGGCACATCTGCCGGCTGGAAGCCAGGGACCGCGACACCGGACCATCCATCCCCGGCAGGCGACAACCGGCCAAGAGCGGAATCATGAGCAGGGCGAGACTAGGGCGCAAACCGCTCCACATGGGCTTCCGGGCCTTGGGCATCCTTCGGGGGGGTTGGGCCTCCGCCGGGCCGCGATCGTATCACAAGCGGACCCGCGCGACCATCCCGGTTTGGCGTCCGGGACGGGTTTCCGGCTTGGCCGGCTCGGGGAATCGGCTAACATGGATGAAGGCCCTGGGTACGCGGAAGCCAGCCAATGCCATGCCAGTTCAACAAGTTGGGGATCTCGTTCCAGTACCCCGAAAACTGGACGCTGGACGAGGAGGAGACGCTCGCGGGAAAACCATCCGCGACAGTCTATAGCCCCGGGGGGGCCTTCTGGTCGGTCAGCGTTCATCCTCGATCGGCCGATCCAGCCCGGTTGGCAAAGGCCGTCGTTGAGGCCATGAGTGCCGAATACCAGGACCTGGACAGCGAGGCCGCTCAGGAAACGGTCGGCGGCCGTTCGCTCGTGGGTTACGATCTGACTTTCTTCTTCTTGGACTTCACCAACACCGCCACCGTCCGGTGCGTCCAGACCGAGCGGGCCACGCTCGCCGTGTTCTACCAAGCGGAGGACCACGAATACGACGTGGTTCGCCGCGTGTTCCTGGCCATGACCACCAGCCTGCTCGATGGGGGAAGCGGCTGATCTGGTGGGATTGACGGGTCGCCGACCGGCCTTTTCCCCGACTTTGAAATTCTTACACGGAGGCAGGGGCTTAATGCTCTGCGGTGCCGACTCACCCAGAGCGATCGTAATCCCTTGGGACCTAACAGGTTAGTCTCTGGAAAGACTGTCGACGCGAGATTCGTCTTCGGTCGGCACACCAGTTGCAACACGTTGTCAACGTCGGTTGATCCCCCTGGACCCAGACTGACGGTAGGAGGGCAGACATTCCTGTCTGCCGATCAGGAGGGCGGACATACGTGTCTGCCGAGCGCAACCGTGAATCTTAGTTGACCATCGCCAAACAGTGCGGCGATCCCAAACCCGCAACGGGAGATCCAGTTTTTCACGGTGAAAGGGCTCGGTCGGCCGTCCCGCAACGGCTCTCCGAGCCCTTTTTCGTTTCTTGGCGAGGTGCGTGCCCAAGCAGAGCTTGGGCACGAGGTGACGCTTGCCGACTGCCACCGCACCCCCATTCTGTATGTAGCTGCCCCCCCATCAGTTCCGTGCCGGCGCCTTGAGAAACTTTGCCGAGTTTCGCTATAATCCCGAGTGCGGGAGCTTTTCTCAACTGGGCAAGGGCACGGTCTACCACAGAGCGCCTACCAGGAGGCAGCTTTATGGCAACGGCATCCTCCGCTTCTTGCGTCGCACAGATCGGCGAAACCGCCGGAGTCGTGTGGAAGGTATTGGCCGACAACGGCCCAATCACCATGGCCAAAATGGTCAAGGCCGTCGGCAGCCCCCGAGATCTCGTCATGCAAGCCGTGGGCTGGCTTGCCCGGGAGGACAAAGTCAATATCGAGGAAGAACGCCACAGCCGGATCGTCTCGTTGCGATAGGCTGCGTCACTCTTTTTCCTTGCCGGCCGGTTTCTCCTCTTGGGCTCCGGCGGCGGGTTTGTCCTTGGCGGTTTTCTCGCCTTCGCGGGTCTTTTTCTTGGCCGCTGCCTTCATTTCGTCGATCTGCTTTTGCTGCTCCGGGGTCAGCA
The DNA here is from genome assembly GCA_964354245.1 of uncultured Planctomycetaceae bacterium. Classification (GTDB taxonomy): domain Bacteria; phylum Planctomycetota; class Planctomycetia; order Pirellulales; family Thermoguttaceae; genus CAYGZI01. Next base: position 1,083 of record CAYGZI010000468.1, on the reverse strand, counting down.
CGGCCGCCATCTTGGCGTCCCGCTCCTTGGTCAGGTCATCGAGCTGCTTCCTGAGCGGATCGATCTTGGCAGCAAAATCCTTCTGGATCGACAGGACCTTCTCCCGCTGCTCCTGGGAGATCTGCACCTTGGCGTAATACATCGGGAGGCGGCCCGAGGACTTGTCGGCTTTCTTGGCGGCCGATCCCTTCCCGGGTCGCTTGCCGGAGGCTGCCGGCTCCTGGGCAAAACTCGGGCCATTGGCCGCGATGACCATCCCGGCCAGCCAAATCATTGCGATCCAACGTACGCATACAACCAGACGCTTCATCGAGTGCTCCTTTCGAATAAACTGAAGACTAACAAGGGGTCACACCCGCCACCATGATACTAGGGCCCCATCCCCGTCGCAACTACCAAGGTCCGAAAACCCCGGGAAAGCTGCCACGGCCGGCGGCTTTGTGTACACTACACTTTCTTCGGTGCGGCGGCCTGGAGCCAGCGGCCCGGGCAGCGGGAAGATCGACGTTTTTTAGCCGGAAGGGATCCAGTCCATGAGACGCAAGCGGCTTGGCGCGTGGGAGGTCGTGGGGTTGTCGATAGGGCTCCTCTTCGTCTCGGCACGGCAAGCCGGCGCCCAGGGCGGACCTGCCGAAGCCTTCACATCGCCTAGTTTGCAGGCCCTCGCAAAGCCCCCCAAATTGGAAGAGCCCCTGAAGGCATTCCGCGGCGGCGACGTGGGCGGGGCCCTGCAAGGGCTCCGGGCCGCCGTCAAGAACAATCCGGACTTGCCGCCGCCTCAACTCATCCTGGCCGCGTGGCTTGCCGAGTTCAACCAAACGGGCATGGCCCGCAACTTCCTCGAGCAGGCCGTGGCCGAATCGCCGGACGACCCGGAGGCCTACTTGATCCTGGCGGACCTCGCGGCACGCGATCGCCAGGCGACCGAGGCGGGCCTGCTGTTGGCAAAGGCGCACGAGGTGCTGGCCGGGGCGAAGATCTCCCCCAAGCGCACGTCCGTCCTCAAGCGGCGCATCCTCGCCGGACTAGCCTCGATGGCCGATGCGCGGCGGGACTGGAAAGAATCGCAGAAGTATTTGGAGG
>CAYGZI010000467.1:0-5148 GCA_964354245.1 uncultured Planctomycetaceae bacterium | reverse complement strand
ATCGAGCCGGTCTTCAAATAGGCCGAGGCCGTGAAGACGTCGCCGTTGTCCGGGCCGTCGTTCAGCGTGGACCGCTGGGCGGTTCCCGCTCCGGCGTTGTCGACGATCGTCTCCACGTTGTTCGCGTACACGTAATAGTACCCCGGTGCGGTCGTGGCGCCTGGCCCGGTGTGCTGCACGTAGTACCGGTTGATGACGGTCGTGTCCGTCCCCGGGCCGCCGGTGATGGTGAGCTTGTCGCTGCCTTCCTTGGCATCGATGTTCAGGCTGACCGGGCCGGCGGCGTCGTACAGGTAGGTCACCATCGGGCTGCCGGTGAGCGTGACCTTCAACTGGTGCAACGACGGGAGGCCGCCGACCCCGCCAGCGGCGATGAACGCGAAGGTGTCGGCGGCGGCCGTGCCGGAAAAGCTCGAAGGATTCACCAGCCACGTGTCGCTGGCGCCGGCGGCCAAGGCGTTGCCGGCCGCGTCGGCGATCCCCGAGCCGGGCGCAATGAGCGTCGGGACGTACGTCCCGACCGCGCCGGTGATGCCGGCGAGATTCCCCAGAGTCCAGGTTATGTTGTCGGTGGTCGAGAGGCTCTGGCCGGAAGTCAGCAGATTGCCGCCGCCATCGCGGGTCAGAATCAGATCGGCCAGATCCAATCCATAGACCGGCTCGCTGAAGGGAATCGCGATCTGGTCAACGCCCGCGGTGCGCGGATCGGGGGCAACGTCAGCGACGTCCGCCGTCGGGGCCGTCGTGTCGATGGTGAAGTGCCGGACCTCGTCCCCGCCGCCATTCAGCCCCGTGCCGGAGGCGTCGACGATCGCGGTTCCGCTGAGCCTCACCGTGTACTGGCCGTTGGCCGCGAGCGCCGTGGTGGTGTACGCAACGGTAAGCGTACTCGTGCCCCAGCCGCCGATGCCGTCCGGCGCGATTGCGCCGCCGCCGGGCCCGGTCACCGTCACGCCGGCATCGGTACCGTAGACCGGCTCGCTGAAGACGAAGGTCAGGGTCGGCGTGGTGTCGCCGGTAATCTGGTCGCTGCTGGCGATCCCGGTGTCGTCGGCCAACGAGTAGCCCACGACCGTTGGCGGAGAGTTGACCACCGCGACCGCGAGCGCCTCTTCATACGACTGCCCCCCCGGGCCGGTCGTGCGCACGCGGATGCTATACGAGGACTTCGTTGCATAGTCGAACACCGCGGCGGTCTTGAGCTGGCTCCCGTCGATGGTGAACGAGGCATTGTCGGCGCTGCCCGCGCCGGAGACCAGCGCGTAGCCATAGGCGGCGCCGGGTAGGAAGCTGGTGGTAATCAGACTCCCCACGACCGTGCCGGCCGGCTGGTGCTCCGCCACGCTGCTGGGCGCCAGGGTCAGATCGACCGGGGCAGGGCTCGTTTCGGCCCAGACGCTCGAGGTCAGGCCCGTCTCCTCAAAGATCGTGCGAAACTCCAGCGAGTGCTGGCCGGGCGGGATCGGCACGTTCTGGGCGACGCTCGCGACGTAATCGCCGTAGGCATTGCCGCTGGTCCACGCGCCGCCGTCGAGCCGGTGCTGGATGCGGTCCACGGTGTTGGTGGTGATGTCGTGCTGCGAGCTGTTGGGATTGAGGTTGGCCAGGGTCTCGACCGAGCTGGAGCCGGAGAACTCGTACTGTCCGGCGGCCACGTTGTACTGTCCCGAGCCGGTCAGTTGCAGGGGCACGTCGAGCACGTCGAAGATCCCGTCCGCGTCCGAATCCTTCCATCCGAGCATCTGGAGCGAGGTCGGCGAGGAAGTATGATTGGCGTAGGCCGTGGTCTGGAGCGACGCTTCGGCCATCAGACTCGCCACTCGGCTGCTAGGGTTCGGATTGCCGTCGTAGGCATTGAGGTTCTGCGTGTTGTAGTAACCCGATCGCTCGGTATAGGAGTTCGACCCGGGATACTCGTCCCACGCGTAGAAGACGTGCGCCGTCTCGTGGGCGAAGACCTGGCCCATGCGGCCGATCCCCCAGCCGTCGTTGTCGTAGGTCATCACGACGAAAGGTCCGCCCAGGTAGGCGTAGGCGAAATAGCCGTCGGTGAAGGTGCCGTCGGGGTCCTTGGACGAATCGACGACGAACACGGTATACGCCCAGTGGGCGTCGTGGGCCAGGCGCTGGTCGTGGTCCCATTTCCTTACGTCGGTGAAATACAAGCTCGGCGAATTGTAGCCCACCTGGTTCAGGAAGTCGTCGATCCACAAGCGCTCGTCCGAGGTCGACCGGGTGATCGGCTCGTAGCCCGTGGCCACGGGAGTATCGGCATAAGTGAAATCGACGTGGAAAGTCAGGTCGTGCAGCGGCGAGACCGCGGGCGCACTGGCCAACGTCTGTTCCCACCAGGTGAGTCCCTCCTGAATCTCGGTCTTCACCTGATTGATCTCGGTGGAGGTCCAATTCTCCTTGTTTGGGTCGTGGGTCCCATCGGACTCCAGCAGAACGACCGTGACCCAAACGTCGCCGGTCATGAACTCGGAGGTGTCGTCGATCGTGGCGCCGTAGGGCGCCTCCCCCTGCGGCGGCGGACTTCCGAGCAGGGCCGACGCGGCGCTTGCCGGCGTTTCCAGCGAGGTTTCCGGGGGGACGAGCCGGCAGTCCGGCATGGTCGAGCCGAGGTCGTCCGGCCAGATAGGGGAGACGTTCAAGAGGGTCCGGTCTTCCAGGTGCTCGAGACGGAGCCTTCGCAGGGCGAGAGACAGCGCGCCGTTGCGGCGCGCACATTTAGAGTCTCGCGAGGATGGCCGCTCGGTCGAGCGAGCGATACCGATGGCGTTCACTGGACCATCCCCCAAGGAGGCCCGGAGCCTGGCCCAAGAAGGGCGGATGCCCCTAGTGTAAGCACCCTATTAACGAAAGTCAACCCGCTTGCGCAATGCACGGGGACCTCAGAACCTGAAGACAAAAAAGCGGTGGCGAGCTTTGGGGCCCGCCACCGCCAAGTCCGTCCTCAAAGGGTCCTATCAGCCGGCGTGCGCCGGTTTACCTATGCTGATGATCGCTGACTTTGTTGCACAACCGAATAGGAGCTGTGGACGAACCTCTCGCCGCTAGGTGCGTCGCAGCCAGTCAATCGGAATGCCTGGGCTGATGAATCACGTGGTAGATCGCGGTCCGGTTCTCCTGCGACCAACGGGGGTGAACGTTGTTTCGGCGGCGAAGGGCGGCGAGTCCCGCCGCGCCGAGCCCTGCCAGAGACCAGATCAATAGACTCGCGGGCTCGGGAATCTGGCCGGTCGTCCCCGTGATATCGTCCGAGAAGGGCGCGAAGCGGATCTTTGCCTTTGGGGTGGACTCCAAGTGATTGAACAGGTCGAAATGGACTTCTAGAGGGTCAGCAACCCCAATGCCGGAAATGCTCACTTCGTAAACGTTGATCTGGCCCATCTTTCCGTCAAGGTCGGGAGTCGGCAGGCTCCCCTCAAAGGATTGATCGCCCACTGGCGAAGTGGTCTCACCCATATCCCCAAGTTGGAACTCCTGCCAATGGACGCCCACATTGTAGACGCCGTGGGAAGGTAGCGAGGTCCCGTCGGACTTCAACGGAAAGGGACCGTTGTGGTTATTGACGACCACCCCGCTCAAGAAGGGCGTCACAGCCTGCGGCGTTGTGGGGTCCGTAAAATCCCCCGTAATTCAGCGTCGTGCTCGGCGTGAATTGGAAGACCGGATCGACCGGCGAGATGTAAGCGACGGATATCCGGACATCCGAAATCGGCGTGTATCGTTCGTCGTCCCCGGTGCCGGTATACGGGTATGCAATTGCCCAAATGCGCAGGGTTTGTTGCACCCCCGGAAGGACCCATGAGTCCACTTCCCATGGGTCTGTGGAGTTGCCAACATAAGTCTCGCCCTCGACATACAACTGGAGCGTCGGTGCAGCCTGTACGGGCCGAGCGAGCAACGCGGTGCCAAAGGCAACCAATACCCCCAGATACCATCCGAATCTGCTCATATACACCTCTCCATTATGCGACCTGATTAGGCACCCCCGCTTCTCTCCTACCCCTTATAAGGCCGCAGAACCCCGATTCCTGACACGGGATCTGGAAAAAATCACGAGAATTCCTCAAAGGTGGTATATCCGTCAAGCCCCGCACCGCCATTCGGGGGTTACGCCACCACCGAATCACGGGGAAACGCCGCGACCATCGCCGATTCCTCACGAAAACCCGCGACGGTCCAGCCGATGTCGTACCACACCATCGGGTGGGCGCGACGGCGTCTTGTCTGCGGGTCTAGTCAGACCCCATCCCCAATTCCTCCCAAGGATCCAAGAGGGCCTTTCCGGGCCGGGGGGACACATTACTAGTTTTGACGTATTGGGCGCAGGGGTGACGAAGGGGACGGGAGTCGTTTTCGGTATGGGCAGACGCAGGCAACGACATCCTCGTCGGTGGCGACGGGGCCGACACCCTCTACCGCGGCGATGGTGGGGACGATCTCTACGGCTGGCCGGGCAACGACACGCTCACGGCGGGAAGGCTGGCACCGCTGAGCGCGGCCGCGAAGGGATGAAGATCGCCGCAATCGTTTCAGCATCTTCAACACGACCGATCTCCTCGATGGCTGGGGTTAGAGAGAAACTCGCCAATGCTCCATGAAGAGGCCGCAGGAACCACTCGAATAGGAGAGGGGCCTGTGCTTGGAAGACGAATCGACGTTCGCGTCGCTCAACGTGCAAGAGAGCATCGGACGCTGCAACTGTGTGCTTTGACGACCTCGGCTTTCGCAGCGCGCAGTTCTTTGAGGTCCCGATCCTCCTGGAGTTCCTCCTCGAAGAGCTGCCGCCCCATGGCGAACGGGATGAGCCCGTCGGCCGTGCCGTGGCTCTGCAAGAGCGGCCCGTGGTAGTTGCGGATCTTGTCCAAAGGGCGACATCGGTTGACGGCCGCAAGCAAAGGCCCGACAATGGCTTGCACAAGGCTCGGCAGGTGTGCCGGCAAGGCGTAGCCGCCTGGTTGGCACGTCTGCGATGGCGTTGTAAGGTGTTGCAAGTAAACAACTTGCGCCCGTAGCTCAATTGGATAGAGCATCGGTCTTCGGAACCGAGGGTTGGGGGTTCGAGTCCCTCCGGGCGCGCTAAGCACCCGTCCAGGATCTATTCCGCGATTTGGGCGGATATGGTAGTCTGTCGGCCCC
>CAYGZI010000466.1:0-5168 GCA_964354245.1 uncultured Planctomycetaceae bacterium | reverse complement strand
ACCGTGTCCCAGTAGATCGCTCCGACGTGTCCCTGGCAGCGCCGCCAGCCCCACGCGCCCGAAGCAAAGCCGCGCACGTAGGGCGAGAAGGGGATGAACGAGCGGTAGGTCCCGTCGCGGACAGGCACGACGGGCGTCAGCGCAATGGAGCGGTCGATTGCCGCCAAGAGGTCCTTCCGGTAGGCCTCGGCCTCGGCGGCCATCTTCCTGCCCTCCTCGGGATCGACGCGGGCCAGCAGCTCCGCCATGTTCCGGACGGCCAGCCAGTAATAGGCCTCCGTCTCGTAGAACTGCATGTGCATGCAGAGGCTGTCGGGCGTGACGACGTGAGCGGGCTGAAGGCCCTTCGACCAAAGCCGCTCCCCTCCCGGGATGTTGACTGCGAGCAGTTGCCGCTGGCGGAGGATCCACTGGGCATTGGCCTTCATGCGCGGGGCGTGGGCCTTGAGCCACTCCAGGTCGCCGGTCAGGCGGAAGTGCTCGGTCAATGTGAACATGATCGCTCCCGGCCCCATGCAATGCACGCCGTCCATGTGCCCACCGGCGCCCGGCGGCCCCTCGGCATGGGTCAGGCAGCCCCGGCCGTCGGCGAAGTGCCCCAAGGGCCGGTCCGGGAGCGCCAGACCATGATGGCCGTTCTGCCCTGCCACAATCCTGGGCTCCATCGGCAGGCGCAGCCACTGATCCAGGCCGTCGGCCGCCTCTTTGTGCATCCCCTGAAGGTCCAACGCACGCAGGATCATGTGCGTCTCCGAGGCGAGAATGCCGAAAGGGTAGTCCTGAAAGGACCATTTGCCGTCGGCATTCTTGACCGACCGGCGCAAGATATGCCAGGCGCCGAGCTTCCACTGGGCCGTCAGCCGCTCGCACGGCACCTCCACGTGCATCGCCGGCTCGAATCCGGGCTTGGGATGCGGCGGCAGAGATTGATTTGGGTGCATCGCCCGGACCGCACCCTCCCAGGTCTGTTCGGGGTGTCCGCGGACGCGCTTGCGCACGGTCGCGAGGTTCTTCGTGCTCAGTTCCGTAAGGAACTCCCTCGCGGTCGAGGCTCCAACCGTCTTGGCCGGCTGCCCCGATGTGGCCCGCACGAAGAAACCGTACTCAGGGGCGAGAATCGGCCCACGCTCCAGGTCGGCGGCCAGGAACGAGAAACTGCCCGAGCGGGTCCAGACCGTCAGGATCGTCCGCGCGACGTCGTCCTGTTGCGCGTCGTAGGGCCAGGTCCGCCGCCATCGCGACTCGCCGATGTAGTGTACGCTCATCCGCACACCCCGGCGCCAGTCGCCTTTCCGGGCCGAGCGCCAGGCGCACGGGCCCGTCATGGCGGTCCCCACGTCATCGGCCAAGGGACGCACGTCGCGGATGATTCCGTCATACGCCTCGACGCGGCCGTCGTAGTCGAGCGAAACCGTGGGACCCTCGAAGCCCCACTCGATCTCGAGATCGAGCTTCTTCCACGCATCCGGCACGAGAGCGCGGATCGTGGGGACGGCCATTGCTGAGGCGTCCTTTCCGCCGCCAGCGACGGCCACCACGCCCCAGGTGTCGACGGGGACTGTGTAGACATAAATACACCGGTCGGCCGACACACGGGGCTTGCCTGCCTCGCGGACCGTGCGGGGGTTCCACCAGGTGTGCGCCGTGCCGTCCGTGCCGTCGAAATAGGCCAGGGCAACTTCGTCGGGCGCCGGCCGCCCTTTGGCTTGCGCCGGCCAAGAAAGCTCCACCTCCCGCACCGGCCGCACCTCCTCCCATAGCAGCCCGCACAGGGCCCTTCGGACTCCCGGCGCGCGGCGGTCTACCGGTTTGTCGAAGGGAAGCCCGGCGTACTGCATCAAGAGGATCCAGCTTTCCGGGGGGTTCTCGTCGGCCTTGCGGTCGGCCCGATAGGAGTAGGCGCTGGGCGCGACGTCCGCCGGTTGTCCGACGAGCCTGTCGATATCCGGCCCGGGCGTGGCGGCGTTCGTCTCTCCAGGGCCCGCAAACACCAGAACCAAGGCCGCCAATGTGTGCGACGTGCAACTCCGCATGAGGCTCCTCCCTCGATGATAGGCCGCGAAACACCGTAGGGCACCACGGTGCTTGTCTGGCGGCACATTGTATCACCGCGGTTCTCATCCCGAGCCTGGTGCGGGCGGGAATCTCGCCCAAGATGGCCCAGACCCTGGCCGGGCCCGCCATCCGGAGGGAATGGGGCAACGACCGGGCCCACCCAACCAGCACCCCGGCCGCTTGTTTCAGTCTCGCAGGGTGGGTCGAGAGCCTTGGGCCGATGACCCACCATGAATCTGGCATCAATCTGGGAGGTGGGGCTGCGCCCTGACGGGCTTGACCCACCCTACAACTACTCTGCGACCTCTGCGTCCTCTGCGGTTTCCGATCAGGCCCCAAGCTCCGCCAGGGCCAGGTCGACGGCCGGGACCATTGCCAGGCCCTTGCCGCGCGCCGGCTTGGCCTGCAACTGGTCTTCGTACTGCATGAGGGCCGCCAGGGCGAGCTGCTGGCGCCCGGTGTCCGCCAAGGCCGCGTCCGTCAGGGCGGCAGGCGACTCGGAACTTGCGCTTGCCGCGCCGGAAGCACCGAAGCTCGGATCCAAGTTTCCGTAGGTATCGTACCGGGCCAGGGCGATGCGGTAGTGGCCTGGCGAGACGTACGGTAAATCGAACCCGTCACCGCTGACGACGATTTTCCCGTCCGGTTGAATCAAAACCGACTTGGCTCTGGCGCTCAAGTTTGGAATAGCCGTGAATACGACGCCGCCGGTTCCGAAGGTGCTGTCCAGGGACCCGTCAGCGTTGAAGCGGGCAACGAGGAACTCTCCGCCGCGGTCGTCGGCAGTGCCGACAGCGACGATCTTTCGGCTACGCGGGTCGATTGCGACGTCGCTCGGCACTGGTCCCTCGTGGCCAAGATCCGACTGCACCCGACCGCCGGTGCCGAAACTCGCGTCGAGGCTTCCATTGGGAAGATAGCGCGCCAGCCCAAATCTGCAAATGCCCCCTTGCGGTGCATTTCCGATGACGACAATAGTATCATCGGCATCGATCGCAACGGCAGACAACTTGTCCGACTCGCCGAAGTCCGTGACCACCTTGCCGCCGGCGCCAAAACTCGTGTCCAGGCTGCCGTTTGAGGTGTACCGGGCGAGCGCAAAATCCGGACCAACGCCGACGCCAAAGGCAGTCCCTACTGCGAGAATGTTGCCCTGGTGCAAGGTGACCGCCGCCGCCCTGTCCAGCGTTCCGCCGAACGAAGTTGTCACGGCGCCTCCAACGCCAAAGGTCGTATCGAGTTTCCCCGCGGCCGTGTAGCGGGCCAAAGTGAACCGTTCCGCGCCGCTGGCGTCGCTTACGCCTCCCGCCACGATTTTGCCGTCCGGCTGGACGAGGGCGTCTGTGATGTACTCCGCTTGCCAAGCACCCCCGCCGCCTCCCAGGTCGGTCTGCACCGTGCCAAACGTCGCGCTCTTCTTGGTGACCTGCTTGTAGTTGAACGTGCTATCCAGGCTCCCGTCTGCGTTATACCGGGCGAGGGCAAAATCCGCCTGAATGCTCCCCCGCTTGGGGATCGACGGGGCGGTACCGGCAAGCACGATCTTATCGGCCGGGCTGGCGGGGTATCCCACCGCGGCGAAAGCTACGCTACCGTACGGGCCCACGCGCGTCACGACGATACCTCCCGTACCGAACGTCGAGTCCAAGGTCCCGTCGGCCTGAAAGCGAAGTGCCGCGAAATCCTGGACGGAGGACCTTGAGGCGCCCGCTACCAGGATCTTGCCCTCAAAGTCGAGGAAACTGTCCCGGGCAGAATCCGAGGTCGTTGCGCCGACGGAAGCAACGACGACGCCCGGAATCGGACTGAACGACGAAAGCACTTCCCGCGATTCGAGGCGCTCGAACGTTGCGCGGCGCGCACCCGGCCGCTTGCGGGCCGCCCCGACTCCGCGACCGCTTTTCCCCCGCGCCCGGCAAAGGGCCCTGGCTTCGGCAAACAAAGACGTCAATAACATGGCTTGGTCTCCTTCTTGAAACGGTGTTACGGATACGTTGTTTCAAGCCTCTGAGCCGGGCCGTGTCGGCCCGGTAGGGTTCAGGGTTCAGGTAACAGCTTTCAGCTATCAGCCTTCAGCTTTCCGACTTCTGAATTCCGAATTCCGACTTCATCCCTCATCCTTCATCCCTCATCCTTCATCCCTCATCCCTCATCCTTCATCCTTTCCCCTCGCCCCTCTTCCCGGCCTGCGGTACAATAAGAACGCCATCGCCCCGGGCGCGCAGACCGAGCCGCCCGGGAGATGCCGGGCCGGTGAGTGTTCCGCTTGGCCGTGGGAACTCACCGGCCGCTTTTTGTCAAGGATGAAGGATGAGGGATGAAGGATGAATGGGGATCATCCCGCCCCTTCCTTCCTACTGGTTCATTCGTGCGGCTGTGTTATACTATTGTGAGATGAGTCCTTTCTTGCCTTGGGAGAGCCTGCGATGGCCATTGTCGTGGAAGCGGTTTACCAAGATGGAGTCCTCAAGCCGGACCGGCCCCTGCCGCTGAAGGACGAGGAAAAGGTCCGCGTCACCGTCGAGCCGGCGCAAAGCTGGGCCGATCGGACGTACGGCCTGCTGCGCTGGACCGGGGATCCGGAAACGCTGCGGCGCATCGCCGAAGACCCCGAGTTCGGCATCCGGGAGGCGCGATGACTTTTTCCGATATTCCTTCTGGTCTCTCGTTGTTTGTCGATGCCAATACACTGGTTTATCATTTCGCGGCGGACCCTCTGTTGGGGCCGGCCTGTCAACGGCTTCTGGATCGGATCAACCGCCAGGAGATCCAGGGGTTGACTTCCACCGACGTGCTCAGCGACGTGGCCCACCGGCTGATGACCCAGGAGGCCATCCGCCGCTTCGGCTGGCCCGTGGCCGGGATTGCCCAGCGTCTGCGGAGAAACCCCGGCCACGTGCAGCAGCTCTCGGACTTTCGCGCGGCCATCGAGGAAGTGCTCCAGTCGGGGATTCAGGTGTCGCCGATCCGGCCTCCTCTCATTGCCACCGCGGCCGCGATCAGTCAGCAGCACGGGCTGTTGAGCGGTGATGCCCTGGTGGTGGCCGTGATGCGTGAGCATGGGCTGGTGTGTCTCGCGAGTCATGACGCGGACTTCGACCGCGTGGCCGGGC
>CAYGZI010000465.1:0-5172 GCA_964354245.1 uncultured Planctomycetaceae bacterium | reverse complement strand
AGGAGGCTGCCGAGGGAGATGGTGCTGGGGTGCTTGCGCATCAGCCGGGCGCGGCCGCGGCCGTAGCGGACGAGTTGGCGGAAGAGGGAGATGAGCGAGTCGCTGGGGCGATAGCGGACGGTGATGTCGGGGGTGAAGTAGCAGCGGAGTCCGGCGCGGTCGATGCGGGTATTGAGTTCGTAGTCTTCGCAGGCATCGAAGCCCTCGTCGAAATAGCCGACGCGGTCGAAAACCGAGCGGCGATAGGCGACGGCGACGCTGGCCGCCGGCACGAACCCCTCGCGCGAAGAGTAGATGTGCGAAGCGGGGTGGTGGCCGAGCCAGGAGGATCGCGCGGCCGCAATGGCCCGCTGAAGGGTCGTTGCGCCCGAGACCTCCAGGGGTTGCGGCCGGCCGAGGCAGTCTGCGCCGCTGCGGTCGAAGGCGGCGGCGTGCTTGCGCAGGAATTGCTGGTCGTCGAGATCACAATGTCCGTCCACAATGACGATGATGTCGCCGCGCGCGGCCCGGACGCCGACGTTGCGCCCAGCGCTGGAGAGTCTCGCCGGGTTTGGGAGCAGCCGGAAGTTGGGGTGGCTCTCCACGAGCTTCTGCACGGTTGCTACGGTGTTATCCGTTGACTGGCCGTCGACGACGAGGACCTCGAAGCGGCCGGCCGGGTAGTCCTGGTCGGCCAAGTGGCCGAGAACCTTCCCGATGTGGGCCTCCTCGTTGCGCACGGGCACAACCACGCTCACAAACGGTAGCTTCAGCTCCGAGGCCGCAACGGCGGATGCCGAAGCGGCGGACTCAGAAGCGGCGGCTTCCGCGCGATGTATGGCGGCAGGCCGCACGTCAACCGACAAGGTGGCGTTCTCCTGAATTCGGGGGGGGGGCAGGGGCCGGGCAACAGGGACTTCGCAGCTTCATCGTCGCAAGCCCTCACCCCCGGCCCCTCTCCCGAGACGGGAGAGGGGAGTTGTTTCCGGCCGGCCATTGATGACATCGCAAACCCGGCCGAAACGGACTTGGCACAAGAGCGCGTCGAGCCGGCGCTCGGTCCGGGCGAGGTTGAGGTAATGGCGAAACCGCGAGCGGGGCGAGGCTTGGCGCATGCGCGGCTGGCCGGGGTTGATCTCCTAAGAACAAACATAGAAAACGAATTGCTCGCCGCCGGCCCGGTTGATCCGGGTGAGCCACCGGAGTGTCCACGAGAGGGGGAAGAGGAGGAAGTAGCCGCCGCCGCTCACCGGGACGTGAAACTGGCCGAACCGCGCGACCGCCTGGTGATCGAGAAGCTCGGGGCGCGGTAGGCGGCGACCCGCAGGCCCAGGATGCCCTCCAAGACGTCGCGCGATAGGCGCAGGTCGCTGCGGAACTCCTCGGGCGATTGCCGGTAGATCATGCGGTGCCAGTAGCCGTGGGAGGCGATTTCGTGACCGGAGGCATGGATGTCGCGGACGAGCTGCGGATGGCGGTCGGCGACCCAGCCGAGCACGAAGAAGGTGGCCTTGACGCCGTGCCGATCGAGCAACGCTAACATGCGATGGGTGTTTCGCACGACGCGGCTCTCGAACTGTCCCCACTGCGCGCGGCTGACGTGGCGCTCAAACGCGGAGACCTGGAAGTAGTCCTCGACATCGACCGTGAAGGCGTTGAGGAGTTCCCCATTGGCGTGCGGCGGATCGCGGTGCGGGCTTGTCGTTTTGTCGTTTGAGGACGATAGGACCACGGATTGCACGGATTTCACGGATGAAGGCGAGAAAGCGCGGAGGCGACCCTCACCCCCTGCGCCTCTCCCGAAGGCGGGGAAGGGGAGGTATTGTTGGACGGCCGGACGGGTGCTGGCCCGTGGGGCATTATCTCGGTTTTGGCTTTGAGGCGGTTTGGAGTGGAGGGGTGGACGATCCGCGCGACCCGTTCCCGTCGGCTGCCCCGTTTCCATTGTCCGATCCATCGCCGTTGTCCGATCCGCTGGCTACGAGATCTCCATTGCGATACAGTCCGAAGAAGCGGATGGCGGGGACCTTGAAGAGCCGGGCGAAGGTACACAGCAACAGGCGGGAGTCCATCAGCGGCCCCATGCGATCGGCGTATTCGAGGTCGAGGACCAGTTTGCGCCGCACGCTGTCCAGATCGCTGTCCGGCGGGAGGTTGAGCTGGGCAATGCCGGTAATGCCCGGGGGAACCTCCAGCCGCTTCAGGTACTCCGGGATCGAGTTGCTGAGCACGTGGACGAACTCCGGACGCTCAGGCCTGGGGCCTACCAGGGACATGTCGCCCTTGAGCACGTTGAACAACTGGGGAAGCTCGTCGAGGTGGAGCTTTCGGAGGACCTTGCCGAGGCGGGTCACGCGCCGGTCGTTGGCTTTGGCCCAGACCGGCCCGGTCTTGGCCTCGGCATTGGGGACCATCGTGCGGATCTTGTAGAGCGTGAAGGTCCGGCCGTGCTTCCCGACCCGGGGCTGCCGGAAAATGACCGGACGGCCCGAGGTCACGAGGACCAACAGCGCCAGCAATCCGATGAGGGGAAGCGCGGGGATCAAGAGGATCGCGGCCAGGGCGCGATCCACGATGCACTTCCCGAGAGGACATCGCGTCCTGACGCCGAAAACCGGATAGGTTATCTCGGATGAATCCGCGGCGGCAGACGAAAAGTCCCCTCGAAGCGACTGAATCTCCAGCGATGACATCCTACCTCTCCTCAATGATGATGACGAATCCTGCCGCAGACGCACGCACCGCTATGTTGAAGGTTGTTTTACCGATGATGGACATAATAAGTCCGCCACCTCAATCAAAGCTGCCCATAATGATCCCGATGCGTCACCCGGGCGACGGGGCCAGTATGTATCCTTTTGTCAGCACGATGAACTCTTTCAGGAAGTCTCGAATGACTTGATCGCTCTCCGGCTGGGTCGCTCCATACGGCGTGTGGGACACCTGAATCTTGTAGAGGTATGGCTCCCCCACGAACTCGATGCGTGGGCCTTTCTCAGGAATCCTCCAGGGTCCCCCGGTGCTCCATGCGTAGTAAAACTGCACGATTCCGCCCCCGCGATTGGATCGGAAGACGCTGTGCCAGAAGGCATTCTCCGACCCCTCCGCGTCCGCGAGCTGCTTAGCCTGGGGGAAGCCCTCCAGACGCTTGAACTCGCGGCTGGCAAAGCAGACCTCGGGGGTGTGCAACGAGGTAGGCATTGCCGGCCCGACGATCATCGTCACGCTCACGACGGCGCCGGTGTCTGCGTGCTGATAGGCGCGGACGAAATGGCCCGCACACTCCAGCTCGTTGAGCTCCGTTTCCGAGAAATTCTGGGAGGAATGGAGCCGCCACTTGCCGAACTGGTCGGGCACTTCCAGGAGCCTTGCGCCGGCGGCGGCCAAGACCTCGGCCTGCCCCCAGCGCCCGGTCATCGAGCCGTGCATGACCGCGGCGGCGACGGTGGTCGCCACGACCGCGGTCAATGCGAGAACGACGGAGCTGCCTTTCATTGCCGATTTCACTTTGAGCACGTTTGCAGACTCATTGCCACTCAGGGACCGCTCTTGCTGCGGATCTCCGCCAAGAGCTTCTCGTCCGCCTCGGTCAAGAGGGTCGTTGCCAGATCGTCGAGCCGCACCTTGGCCATTGCGGCGCGGAACTTGTCGAGGTCGTTCTTCCGGTAGTAGGCCGCGGCGAGGTGGAACAGGTAGCGCGGATCCGGATTGGGCGTCAGGACAACCTCTTCCAGGAGGCGGGCGGCCTCCTCCGGTTTTCCCGCGAACAGGTAGATCATCGCTTTGGTGTCGAGCAACTGCGGCTGCGGCCCGAGGATTTCGATTGCCTGGTTGACGTACCGCAGCGCCTCTTCTTGCTTCTGCGGCTGCTCGCTGAGGACCGCGGCCAGATTGTTCAGCGCGGTCGCGTTTCTCGGCTGCAACTGCAGGACTTGCTGGAGGAGCTTGCACGCATCCTCGGGGCGCTTCTGAGCCAGACGCACATTGGCCACAGAGGCCAGCAGGGCGACGTCGTCTTTGTGGGACGCAAGCGCGGCGGCCAACGTGGGCTCCGCCCGCTCGAAGGCCTTCGCATCCGGGCGACCTGCCAGAAGAAGCGCCGCCAACGCAATCGCCGTTCGAGACGACGGGTCGGATTTGGACGCGGCCAGCCAGAGGCTTACCGCCTCGTCCATTTTTCCCTGGCGCGCGAGGCAGGCGGCCAAAGGTCCGTATGCCTCGGGAGACGCGGCCTGGAGGCGGCGGTACCACCGCTCCGCCGCCCCAAACTGCTTCACGGACGAATACAGATTCGCGACGTTCAGATAGAGCGACGCCTTGAGCTTGCTGTCCTTCTCGGCCTGAACTTCGAGCTTCTTGGCCAGTCCTTCCACCAGTGGCTCGATTTCCGCAGTCCGGCCCCGGGCCAGCAGCCAGCGGGCGTGCAGGCCGGCCACGTTGAGATCCTCCGGGGCCGACTTCTGCAAGGCGGCCATCCAGCGATCGGCGTCTTGTGCTCGCTCGTGCCGTAGCAGGAACTCGACATACACGGCCAGATGAGCCGGCGCCGGATCGGCGCGAATTGCGAGGGCGACGTACTGCGCGTCGGCGGCCTTCAGGTTTCCTTCCAGTTCATACACCTGCGCCAGAAGGAGCCGGTCGCCCGGGGCAGCTTCCTTAGGATCTGCCGCCAACGGCTCGAGAATCTGCCTCGCCTTGAGGAAGTTCTCCTTGCCGCCGCGCCGCACAAGGAAGACCGCCTGCAGGCGCCGGTTGGCGCCGGGCGATCCCTTGTCCTCGCCGACGGTCTCCAGCAACTGCAGCGACTCCTGCCACTCGCGCTCTCCGCCGCGGGCCGCAAGAACGTCCGCCAGCCTGCGGCGCGCCGTAGCCGACCGCGGGTCAAGCTCCAAGGCACGGCGGAGGCATTTCTCCGCTTCCGCGAGGTTGCCCGGCAACAGGCCGGCAGCGAACCTTTCCGCCAGCTCGCTCGTGGGAGCCAGTCGCCTGGCTTCGTCGAACTTCGCCTGCGATTTCTGCTGGTTTCCGAGGGCCGCGTAGCCCCGCGCCACAGTGAAGGCAAGTTCAGCACGACGGGAGGCAGTTAGACCCTCCTGCTTGTCGAGCTTTTCGAGGTCCGCAAGAGCCTGGCCGGCCCGCTCCGAGTCCTTGTTCTGCAGGTAGAAAGCGAACAAGGCGGTGTATACCCCGGGG
>CAYGZI010000464.1:0-5179 GCA_964354245.1 uncultured Planctomycetaceae bacterium | reverse complement strand
CCACGCCGCTTGTGACGAACCTGCTGGCCCTCGACGGGCCGCCGCGCACCATGAACGTGACCATCCAGAAGGAGCTGGCGGACCGGCTGGTCGCCCGGCCCGGCACCAAGGAGTACGGGTCGCTGAGCCTTTGGGTGCAGAGCCAGTGCCGGGTGGAGATCGTGCGGGTGATGCCGCCGACGGTGTTCTGGCCGCGGCCGAAAGTCCATTCGGCGATCGTTCACTTGCGCCTGGACGACGCCCTGCGGCAGCAGATTGCCGACCGGCCGTTCTTTCACGAGTTTCTTCGGGCGATTTTCTCGCACCGCCGCAAGTTCCTCCGCTCCGGGTTGGCCACGGCGGTCAAGGGCCGGATCGAGAAGGCCGGCGTGGATCGAATCCTCGCTGCTTTGGCCCTCGACGGGACGCGGCGGGCCGAGGAACTGGACGTCCAGACCATGCTCCGCCTGGCCGAGGCCGTCCGATCCGAATTGCCCCCCGAGCGCTCACGCACCCCATGAAGCCGCGGCCGGCGGTCGCGCCGGATCAAACCGGGCACCGCGCCCCCCATAAAGCCGCGACCGGCGGTCGCGCCTGGGTGGCTGGCGGCTGAGCGCAGCGAAGACCCAGTCGAAGACCCAGTGCAGCGGCGCTGGGGCACGCTTCGCTTTGCCCCAGCCACCCCATCCACCGTGCCGATTGACAGGCCAGCCCCGCCTCCTTAAGATAGGGGGTCAAGGAGGCGATCCCCATGCAGTTCATCGAGATGTCGGGCAAGAAGCTGCTCCACCTGGCCAAGGACACGGGCCCCAGCCCGCAGGAGCTTGCCGAAGTCGGCGTCAAGGACGACAGCATTGTCCGCGTCAACCGCCAGGGGGATATCGAGCTCCGCCGCGGCGACCGCTGGGACGTGATCGGTGGGCTCTTGGGCGATTTCGAGGTCCGCGTCAGGCGGGAGACCGGCCTGGACTGGGCATAGACAGAGCTTGTGAAAAAATGGGGACTGGCTCCGAGCCAGTGCAAAGGAACCTCGGCAAAGCGGCGTCCGGCGAGGTGCCTGTCCCCATTTTTTCACAAGCTCTCAGTTGACGACGTTCCTCAGCGGCAGCCCCAGGATCGCGCGCCGGCACGCCTCGGCCGCTTTGAGCCGCATGTCCAACAGGCCCGCCTCGCTGTAAAACGCCGCGTGCGGATTCAAGATCAGCCGATGGTGGGCCGGGTGCTTGGGGTCGCGCCAAGCGACCAAGAGCGGGTCGTCCTCGCCCGGCGGCTCGTGCTCGTACACGTCGATCCCTGCCCCAGCCAACTGCCCGGAGAGAATCGCCTCGGGGACAGCCGGCGACTCGACGATCGGCCCACGCGCCGTGTTCACCAGATAAGACCCGCGTGGCATCCGGGCGATGGCCGCCGCGTCGATGATATGCCGCGTTTCGTCGGTCGCCGGGCAATGGATGCTCACCACCAGCGATTGGGCCAGCAGGGCCTCCAGCGTCTCCACGCGGCGGATGCCGAGGGACTTATCGTAGCCGTCGGGCTTATAGGGGTCGTAGAAGACCACGTCCATGCCTAGCGCCTTGGCCCGCAGTGCGGCGGCAGTCCCGATCCGCCCTAACCCGATCACCCCGAACACGCTTCCCCGCAGCCGCGCCAGCGGCACCACCTGGAGATACGACCACGGACCTTCGCCGCTCCGCAGCCGGGAGTTCATCGCGTGGACGCCCCGGGCCAGCGAGAGCATCATGCCGATCGCCGTGTCGGCCACCTCTTCGGACCCGTAGTCCGGGACGTTGGCCACCGGAATGCCGCGCTCGCGGGCCGCTGCGCGGTCCACGTTGTCGTAGCCCACGCCGGCCCGGACGATCACTTTGCACTGCCGCAGGCGCTCGATGGTCCGCCGCGTGAGCACGATCTCGTGGAAGAGCACGATCCCATCCACGTCCTCGATGCGGCCGATCAGCTCGTCCTCGTTTCGCGCCCCGAGTGCCGCGACCTCGGCCACGTCCCCGAGGACTCGCCGCTCGGGCTCCAGCTCGTCGCGGATGAAATCGGTCAGCACAACGCGATTTGGCTTGCTCATGACGCTTTCCTCGCCTCGTCAGACGATGTAACATAGCCGATTGCCGAGCGATTACAAGGCCCGCGTTGTGGCCGCCGATATGTCAACGTTGTCGAGAAGGTGCCCGATGAAAACGATTCGCATTTGCGCATCATGTGTTCTCGCCCTGCTGGCGTCGCATCCAGCGTCGCCGGCCGAGGTCCGCCCCGGCGAGGTCGTCTACCAAGCCGACTTTGAGGGGGCGAAAGCCCTCACCGGGTGGCAGCCGGCCAGGCAAGACCACGTGCAGCTTGTGCCGGGCTACTCCGGCTCGCAATCCGTGCTCATCGAGCGGGCCGCCGCGGAAGGTCCGGGCTCGCGCATCATCCGCATGGGGTTGCCGGTGGAGAGGCTCCGCGGCACGCGGGTGAAGGTCGAGGCCACGGTCAAGGCCGACGGCGTCGCCAAGCCGCCGAACGCGTGGAACGGCATCAAGTGCATGTTGCACCTCGTCTCGCCCTCAGACCAGCAGTGGCCCCAGCAGAACAACCTCTACGGCACCTTCGACTGGAAGCCGGTCCGCTTCGTGGCCGACGTGCCGGAGGACGTGAAGGAAGCGTCGCTGATCCTCGGGCTGGAGCAGACCACGGGCCGGGCATGGTTCGACAACGTGAAGATCACCGTCCAGCGCCCGGTCCCCAAGCGGCCCGCAAAGCCGCCCGCGGGCCCGGTCTACAAGGGGCACGACCTGCCGCGGCTGCGCGGCACGATGATCAGCCCTCAAGTGACCGAGGCCGATCTCCGCGTCTTGGGCGGCCAGTGGAAGGCCAACCACGTGCGCTGGCAATTGCTTTGGGGCGGGTTTCCCAAGAGCCCGGCCGACAAGGGCGACCTGGCCGCCTACGACGCCTGGCTTGAGTCGGCACTGAAGCACCTCGACCGCTTGCTGCCGGTCTGCGAGGAACTCGGGATCAAGGTGCTCATCGACCTCCACACGCCGCCCGGCGGGCGCAACGAGTCGAGCGAGTGCCGGATGTTTCACGAGGCCCGGTTCCAGGAGGCCTTCGTCAAGGTCTGGGACAAGATCGCCCGGCGTTACCGGGGCAACAAGACCGTCTGGGGGTACGACCTGGTGAACGAGCCGGTCGAGGGCGTGGTGGCCGACGGGCTTTTGGACTGGCACTCCCTGGCCACGCGGGCCGCCAAGCACGTGCGCACGATCGACCCCGATCGCGCGATCATCGTCGAGCCGGCCCCGTGGGGCGGCCCGGGGGCCCTGAAGAACTTCGAGCCGATCCCCGTGCCGGGCGTGGTCTACAGCGTCCATGCGTACATGCCGTTCCAGTTCACGCACCAGGGGATCTACGGCAATCCATCCGGCGTGTCCTATCCCGGCGTGGTCCAGAGCAAGCGGTGGGACAAGGCCGAATTGCGCCGGGCCCTCCAGCCGGCCGTCGATTTCCAGCGGGACTACAACGTCCACATCTACCTCGGCGAGTTTAGCGCGATCCGCTGGGCCCCGGGCGATAGCGCGTTCAACTACCTCCGCGACCTGATCGACATCTTCGAGGAGCACGGCTGGGACTGGGCCTATCACGCCTTCCGCGAATGGGACGGCTGGAGCGTGGAGCACGGCCTGGACCCCAAGGACCACGCCCGCGCCAAGACGCCCACCAAGCGACAGCAGCTCCTGCAATCGTGGTTTGCGAAGAACCGGCCAGCGCGGGCAGGCGATTGAGGCGGCGCTTTAGTCAACAGTAAGCCTAACAAATCCCGTGGCCCAGTTTCCAGGGGAAAGCGGAAAGCGGGAAATCCCAAACTGTGCCGTCATCAGTCGGTGCCCTGCGGATTTCGTTTCCGTCATTGAGATATTCGGATTTTGAGCTTGCTTCGGATTCCGTGCTTCGGATTTTGAGTTTCCCCAATCGCGGGTCGACCTTCACCGGGCGCTCGCCGCCTTCACCAGCGGGATCGGGATGGCGCCGGAGTGTTCGCGCTCCTTGAGGTGAAGCACGAGGTCGAGGCCGATCTTCAAGAGGACCACGAGGGCAAGAAGGCCCACCGGCGAGCCGAGCGCAAGCACGAAGAAAGCGCCGAAGATGATCGCCACATGCAGAATCACCACGCGGGCATAAGGCCCGCCCATCAGTCTGGCCACGCCGGTCCGGGTGTATTCGCGCTTGAACAGGAAGTTGGCGATGAACGAAAACGCATGGCTGGCGAGCAGGACCAGTATTGCCAGGCCGAGTCCTTCGCTCACGGCAACCAGGGAATTGTTCACATAGAGGTCCCATAACGAGGGCCCCTCGCGCATCCCACTCCCTTTGCCCAGCAGGGCAACCACGAATAGCCCGTGCATAAAACTGAATAGCCCGTAATGCACGGTGAAAAACGCCGCCAGCAGCGTCATGCCGGCGATGCTGGCCACCCGCCCGCCGGTTCCGGTCAGCGGCGTTTTCGCCGCCTCTGGTGCGGGGTTCCCGAAGAAGCCGACGGTCAGCATCTTGAGCACGTTGAAGCCGCCGATGATCACGTTCTCGAACCAGAACAGCCAGACGATCTGAAACGCGCTCCAGTGTGCGAAAATCACGCCCCCGAGCGGCACCAGGTTGGCAATGATCAGCACGAGCGCGGACTGGTTCTGCCGGACCTTCCTGCCGAACTCAACGATTGCGGCGGATACCTGTCTCACTGCGCCCTCATTTCCTCATCCCTGACGTTGCGCCACCTCACCTTACCCGCCGTTGGGGCCCGTCGTTGGGGTCAACTCTTGACACATGACGAAGGACCACGACTGGCTGGCGTCAGGTGGCCTCGACGGCCTATGGTCGAGGCCCCGTCAAGTGTCGAGACTTGAGCCTCTAACCCTGATGCGTAACCTACGACTCCTTAGTTGAACGCCCACCTTCAGCGTTCAGAAGGTGGCTGATCGATTGGTCGAGTTCGTGGTCGTCACGCAGAATCTGGGAGAGATTCTCCGCCAACTCTCCGAGTATAACGCGTATGTGGTGGGCCAGGTTAAGGCACTCCTCATCAGAGTTCGCATGCAGTCCTTTGCTCAGCGCATTGTGTAGCAGCGTAAGTGCCTTATTCCGATTGCCGAGTACTCAGTCCTGTCTCCTGTCTCCTGTCTCCTGTCTCCTGTCTCCTGTCTCCTGTCTCCTG